>WJIP01000332.1 GCA_014730185.1 Caldithrix sp.
GAATTATGAAAAGGGTATTACGGTATCTCATTTTCACAGCTTTGATCAGCCGCCGAGGCTTGATCGCCAGCGTCATCATATTGTTTTCGAAAAGGGTGAAGTCGCTTTAGAAGGCTGGATTCCGAATATCCTTGAGCTTTACGGTTTGGTGGATGAGCAAGTTGAGCGTAAATTGCTTGAAATTTTTCCGGGTATAACAATACAATCTAAGCAAGCAATCGATGAAAGAACAATACCTGTAAAAGGTCGGGGCAAAACATATCCGGTTAACACAATGGTCCGAATGCGATATGAGGCAACGGAAAATAAAGAATCGCTGTATCAATCGGCAATCATCCGGTTGCTTCGTGATCAAATACAGTTTATCAACAACCAGTCACATAAGCGATTAGTAACGGAGGATAACGGAAAGCAAGCCTTACAGGCCGCTTTATCTGCTTCCCGTTTAGCGGAGCGTACCATATCTGATCCGGAGAACGCAACGTAAAACTTATTTTAAAAATGAATACTTTAATCAAAAATCTGTTCGATTTATAAACCAAAGTTTAACTCCAGCAAACTCGATTTTTCATAAGCAAGAGGCATAAAAATATAATGGAAGCTGTCAAACTTAATCGAATCAATGAAATCATACTTGAGCCCATAGCTGAACATCCTTGGGAATCGCGGGCGGTTTTTAATCCCGGTACGGTGCGTGATGGACGAACCGTCCACATGTTATACCGGGCGGTCGAAGGTGATAACTTTTCTACAATCGGTTACGCCAGGGTGAACGCAAAGGGAGAGGTTATCCACCGCTCTTCCAATCCCGTGATTTTTCAGGACCTGGAAATGGAGAAACAAGGCTGTGAAGACCCCCGGATTGTGCCGTTCAACGATACTTATTACATTTTTTATACGGGTTTCGACGGATATTGTGCGTCCAAAAGTATCAATACGCGCATCATGATGGCAGAAACCAAAGATTTTAGTAGCTATCATAAAATTGGGATGATCGGGCCGGACGTGCAGGACAAAGATGCCATGATCTTCCCTGAAACCGTAAAAGGCAAAGTGGTACTCATTCATCGTGTGGTGCCCAATATCCAACTGGCCTATTTTGATGATCTGCAACATATGATACACCCCGAACCCCAATACTGGCCCGCACATTTAGATCGCTTGCATGAACATACGCTGATGTTTCCGGAGCATTTCTGGGAATCTACCAAGATTGGTGCCGGACCGCCACCTATACGAACAGATGCCGGTTGGCTTCTAATATATCACGGGGTGGATAAAGATATGGTTTATCGTGCGGGGGCTGTATTACTTGATGAACACAATCCGTCTAAGCTCATCGCCCGATTGCCTTATCCTATTTTGGAACCAATAACGCCTTATGAACGCAAAGGTGATGTTGATATGGTTGTATTTCCGGAAGGTATCATTCAATTTGATGATGAATTACAAATTTACTATGGCGCGGCTGACAAGGTCATCGGTATGGCCAGTGTGAGCTTACGGAAATTGTTAGATGCACTTTGGCAACATAAGGTTAGATGATATGCATGTTATTAGATCTTCTGTGCGATTGCGCCCGGATAAAACGAGAGTGCTTCTTCGTCCCTTTTTCCCCACAAACCAAAAGCGGGCCATCAAAATCTGGCGGCGCATCCTCAGTCTAAGTGCCGAGGAGGTAAAGCAACAAGTGCATCAGATCCGTTCCAGTTTTGAATCGCGTCATCGTAATTTATCCGACTTTTTTTTGCAACGTTATGCCTGGGTGCAATCCTATCTGGGCATGGAACATGAAACGGATGATCTGCGGCAATACCTCACCGGTGCGTATTTCAGCATGGAATACGCTGTAGAATCGGCTGCTTTATTTAATCCGTCCATGGTATGGAGTCCCGACCAGTCGAATTTAAATGAGGGACAGCGTCGTTTTATCATCAGCTTAAGAGCTACGGGAGAGGGACATATTTCTTCAATCACCTTTCGTAGCGGCATTATCGACGCTAAGAATAACATTACTCTTGAGGAATCGGAACAGTTTGTAAGCACTGCGCATATAGAATCCCGGGAAAAGGGTTACCAGGCGATTTTCCATTCAAGTTTGCCTCTGTCCGAGCGTATTCTCTTTCCGGTCGTACCGGAGGAAAGTAAGGGGCTGGAAGATGCCCGCTTTGTCCGTTTCGTCGATGACACAGGTCAAATTATTTATTATGCAACTTATACCGCTTACGATGGAAACACCATTCGCACCCGATTACTGCAAACTACCGATTTTGCCCATTTTAATATTCAAACCGTGAGTGGTACCGCTATCCAAAATAAGGGAATGGCTTTGTTTCCCCGAAAAGTCGACGGAAAATATGTCATGCTTTCCCGCCAGGATAATGAAAATAATTTTATAATGTATTCCGACAATCTAAAGCATTGGCCGTCCAAAACACTGTTAACAGAGCCGGTTTATCCCTGGGAGTTCTTCCAATTAGGTAACTGTGGTTCACCAATAGAAACGGATGCCGGCTGGGTTATGCTGGCCCATGCCGTGGGCCCTATGCGTACCTATGTGCTATCGGCCTATTTATTGGATTTAAACAATCCGGGCAAGGTAATCGGATGTTTAAAGGAGCCCCTGATGAAGGCTGATACCCATGAACGGGAAGGGTACGTGCCCAATGTGGTTTACAGTTGTGGTGCTGTTAAACACAATAACACCCTTGTTATTCCCTATGCCATGTCGGATATGGATTCCGGCTTCGCATGTATTGAATTGGATCAGTTAATTCTTGCCCTTACATCCGAAGCTTAGACGAATTTTTCTTTTGCAAAGCATCATAACAGAGAAGGTACTCATGAAAATTATAACACTAGCCCTGGTCTGTGCAGCTTGTACCGTTATTTTTTTTTCGGCACAGGGTTGTAGCTCCGGCAATGAAACTCTTATCAACACAGCTCATCTTGATCATCTCTATGAAGAGGGCATGATTGAAGATCAGAAGGTTGGTTATATTAATATCTACAGTGAGTATCCCGAATACCAGCATACTCCGGCTGCAGGCGAAGGTATCGCATGCGTCGATGATGTAGCCCGCGCTGCTCTTTTCTATATGGGATATTTCAGGCTCAGACCTGATGAAAATATTTTGTCAAAAACTCGCAATCTGCTGCGGTTTATTTTAGCTATGCAGGCCGATAATGGTTATTTTTTCAACTTCATATCGGACGATCTTACGATTAATAAAACA
>WJIP01000333.1 GCA_014730185.1 Caldithrix sp.
AAAATATATGAAGCCGTTAACAACCTGGAATATCAAGAACCCTCGGAGATCGGCATTAATTATTTCGATAACCATCCGGTAGCCCGTAAGGAAAGCGTCATACAAAATGAGAATGAGCGAATCATGTCCATGCGTCAACAAATCGATCAACAGCAAAACATGATAAAGCAGAGAATTGATCAAATTGATAAACGAATAGCAGATGCAAAAAGGAGTAAAAATTATCGATATGTTGTTAAGCTAGAATTAAGCAGGGATCAATTTGAAGATTTACAAGCAAAGCTGGATTTGCTTCAATCGATGGCCTACGCGATGGAAATTAAAAGTACAAATTCCAATCTGAATAAATGGAGTGATTACGGTGCCTTCGGTATGTCTAATGTCAACTTTGCCATAAAGCGCATGCAAGCAGATCAAGTCTCTTATATGCAAAAACAAATACAGGCCATAAACGATTTTTTGCAGTCACGTAAAGAAAATATTGAGCATAAGATTGGTCAAATTAACAGCGAAATCACGTTAATGACACGGCAGGTTCGCCGTCAGGAACGACTTCGTGAACGTGAGGAATTGAATCAACGTTTCAAAGAAAGCTATTTCGATACGCATGACAGCGAACTGGAATATGATCGTACCAATCAAACAACGGAACCACCCGACATCGATGAAAAATCCGATTAATATAATTTAAAACTGGATTAACGGATATGAAAATATTAAGTAAAATGATAACTTTTGTCTGTGTACTTCTAACTGGTGCCAATCTGTTTCTGCTGACAGATCAAAATGAAGTATACGCCCAGCAATCACGTGATTTTGGATACAGCGATACTCTGTTCAAAAAAATGTCTATTGATGAACTGATTGAAATCCGCAAACACTATGATAATAAGGTAGGCAATTACAGGGAGCGTGAAGAGAAAAGTCGTATTAAAGGCATGGATTGGAGCGAAAGTTTTTTAAATGAAAAAACAGAGCAGGTAAAAGATAGGGACAAAGTATATATCCGGTTAGCAGAGTATTACATCGAGGAAGCCTACCAGGATTATAATGAAAAAGTCGATGCTCATGATCAAAAGTACAAGGAATACGAAAAACAACTGGCTCGTTATGATGCAGGTGAGCTGGAAGAAGAGCCCGAACCGCCCCAATTTCCCGTTTATGATTTCACAGCAGCCATAGACATCTATGATAGAATTTTGAATGAGTATCCTTCCAGTGAATATGCCGATGATGCAATGTACAGTAAAGCATGGCTGTTGGAACGCATGGGTGAAGGAAAAGAAAGCCGGCGAATATACCAGGAAATTATTAACAAATATCCCGAGAGTCGCTTTGCAGCAGAATCTTACATGCGATTAGCTGAATACTTTTTTGCTCCCAGAGAAGATAAGACCGAAGAGGGACAAATAATTGTTGAATTGAAAAAAGCCATTCAACTTTATAAGAATGTACTAAAATATAAAGATTCAAAACGTTATGATGAAGCCCTCTATAAATTAGGTTGGAGCTATTATAAACTGGCCGTTAAAGATCCGAAATATTATAAGGATGCGATTGCTTATTTTATGGCCGTTGCTGATGACATTAAACGTGCCCGTGAATTGGATCCGCGGGGGAAAATATCTAACCAACTCGTCAGAGATGAAGCTATCCAATATATCGGTATCAGTTTTATAGATACGGCATTCGCAAGAAACGGGGTCGATAAGGCTGCCTATTTACTCGACCGAATAGGTGATCGGCAATACGGACCGGAAATATTCGAAGCCATGGGCCAAACCTATCAAAGTATTGATGAGCAGAGTAAAGCGATTTACGCTTACAGAACATTACTCGATCGTTATCAGTCCTATAATGAAGCGCCCGTCATTCAAAAAAATATTGTGGACGCTTTATATTCCCTCGGCCGGGATCAGGAGGCCTACTTAGCCCGACGCAATTTATATCAGGACTATGCTCCGGGCAGCGATTGGTATGCGCGAATGGATACTTCATCTCTGCGAGAACGCGTCAGTTATCTCGACAAAGCTTATGACCTCTCTGAGGCGGCGTTAAGGACAAATATTTTATTGGATCTGGAAAAAGCGGAAGAACTCCAGGCTGAAGGCCAGCCGAGTACGGAAGAGTATGAAACATTTGCCGATCACAGCCGGCTTTATCTTGAGTTATTCCCATCGGATTCCAATGCCTATGATATCAACTGGTCCTACGCGTTTATGCTGGATAGCCGCTTAGGTCGTTTTGAAGAAGCTTTCGAGGAATATATTCGTGTAAGTAATGACTATCTCGAAACAGAGCATCAACATGATGCGGCAGTCAATGCGGTAGCTGTTGCCGATACTTTAGTGGATATGAAATTTGGTAGTGAGCAGGATTCGGTTGAGGTGAATATTGCGAATTTTGCCCAATTGAATCCGGAAACATTAACTCCTGAAGAATCAAGATTGATTGAAGCGTATGATAACTATATTCGGCTCTTTCCTGACGGGCAATACACGCCTAATTTTTTAGCGGCAGCTGGTGGTATATACTATAATCATAAAAAATTTGCCGAAGCTAAAGTGTATTTTCAGACACTGGTCAAACGTTTCCCGGGTGCAGAAGAGAAAAGCTTGGCACTACGCTCTATCATGGATTCCTACTTTGCGCTGGGTAAGTTTAAAGATAGTGAAGTCATCGCAAAACGTATCCTGAATGAAGCGTCCATATCCGAATCGCAAAAGGAGTTCGCCCAGAAACGATTGGGGCAGGCCATTTTCAAAAACGCTGAATATATGGAAGAGCAGGGCGACTTTTTTGCAGCGGCAAACGAATATAAACGTGTATTTGTAGAAAGTCCCGATGATCCGCGCCTTGCTGAAGCAGCTTTGTATAACTCAGGTTTGAATTTTGAAAAAGTTAAAGACTGGGTTAGAGCGATTGAAACTTATGATACATTGGCTACCATTTATCCGGATTCAAAATATGCACTACCGGCCATGGAGAAAATGGCAAAAGCACATACGGAGCTTGAGGATTTTACGGGAGCAGCAAGCATATATGAGCGCATTTATACTGAATTTAATAACACAGAAAATGCCGAACCGGCCCTGTATAATGCCAGCTATTATTATAAAAAAGGTGAAGACTGGCGAAATGCTATTCGAGTAAATAACGAATATATTGAGCAATATCCCGATCAATCGTATTCGGTAGATCTTTTCTTCTCCAATGCTCAGCTATATCTGAATTTGAATGAAATTGATCAGGCCAATCAAATCTATGCGGAGTTTGCCAATCAATATCCTGATGATCCCCGCACGGTTACAGCGTTTTATGAACGTGGTAAATATTATCAGGAAAATGACATGCCGGATAGAGCTAAAAGTGAATTTAATAAAGCGATTACACGTAGCGAGACCTTCCGACAAGAAGGTAAGGATCCCAATGCTTTCATAGCCGGAAAAGCTAGTAAGGAATTGGCCGATATCCTTTATGAAGAATTTGCCACAATTAAATTACAACCACCGCAGAATAATATAGATGCGCAAATGACCCGTATGCGTAATTTGTTGAATGAACTGAAACAGGCTTACAGTAAGGTATTAGGTTTTGGCTCGCCCAGTAGTTTTGAAGCTACCTATAATATTGCTCGGTCCTATGAAAAGTTCGCAGAAATTTATGCCAATCAAGAGTTGGATGAGTCATTGGACAGCGATAAAAAATTTGTAAAAAAACAGGAAATTAATCAACAGGCAGCCAATCTTTACGAAAGAGCGGCCGAAGAGTATAAAACAGTTGTTGAAAAACTACCGGATATTGCCGACCGATTAGGCGTTGATATGCAACCAAAACTACCAGAACCCACGGCAGCAATAGATACCCTACAACAACAAGAAGAAAGCATAAGCCGGGCCTCTATGGTCGATTCGACAAGACTTTTAGCCGTAAAATATAATGAGAAGGCAAAAGATAAAATTTCGGAAATGATGTATAACGAAGCGAATTTAATGTCGAAAAACGTTTATCAGGCGGTTCAAATTGAAGCGCCTCATCAAGATCCGGTGAAAAATATTGTCTACGTGAGAACCGTGCTCAATAAAGTCGCTTCTCCCGCCATTGAAAAAACCATTGTTGCCCATGTACAGAATCTTCAGCAATCCGAAGAATTAGGTCTATCGAATAAATATGTGGAAGAATCCAAACGACAAATATTGTTAACATCCAATATTTTGGCAGAAGAGATAGAACAACTTGCGTACAAAGCTCTGCAACAACATGCCAAAACACGGCAGGAAATCTTAAACCTGGTAGATAAGGAATACGGTGCGGTCAATGAAGATGGATACGATTATTTCGCGCTAGATAATATCGCCAATCAGATGGTTGATTATACACGTCTGCTCTCCCGGGATATTATAAATTCCTATGCTAAAACCCTTAATGTGGCCCAGGAATATGGTATTAAAAACGATTTGATATCCCGAACCCAAGATCACATGCTACGCTACGCAATCGAAATTACGGATACCATGCAAACCCTAGCCCTATCCGCTCAGGAAAAAGCGGAAGA
This sequence comes from Caldithrix sp., assembly GCA_014730185.1. Classification (GTDB taxonomy): domain Bacteria; phylum Calditrichota; class Calditrichia; order Calditrichales; family Calditrichaceae; genus WJIP01. The sequence goes on from WJIP01000333.1 coordinate 4,556, forward strand.
ATTTAAAACTAAATTTGATGAAACTCAGAATTACAATTTTGATGACGCATCTGTGTTTTTCGAGAATTACTATTTCAACCTAACGGATTTTTCAAGAGAAATTTTAGACGTTGCCTTTTCCGCCCGTGAACAGTTCGATATAAAAGGTATTTGGGCAAATAAACTGCTGTATAAACTTATCAAGTTGGATCCCGTTACGTACTCAGCCAGTATCGAAAAGGAAAATGTTACCATCAAGTCCGATGAATCCTGGGTTTACAGTAAAACATACGATCCTCAAGTTTGGACCGGATTAGATTATGATGACAGCGATTGGAACAATGCCGCCATCGTGAAAAAAGTCAATACAAACGATCCGTTTACAAACCTGGATTTAGCTGAACAACCGCACAGTATATGGTTCCGTCAGCCCTCGGACACCTTGTCTGTGGAAGATACTTTATTCACTACTGATTCTCTGAATGCCGATACTGCTTTAGTCCGGGGCACTGAAATTGCACAGGATTCATTAATGATGCCGGATACTGCTACCGTTGCAACAGCAGCCGAGCCGGCTGAGAGCGATACGATTGGCTTTTTCCGCAAAACATTTACATTGGATGGTACGCCTGTAAGTGGTAAAATTTATATCACCGCTGATGATGATTACCGGGTTTATCTCAATGGTGAATATCTTATCGATGATCCGGATAATCAATTTTCGGTTTTGGATACGCTCGATTATTATACATTCGAGATTGCAGTGAATACGGGGCAAAATATATTAGCGGTAGACGTTGAAGATAAGGATTTAACCGGAATGGGATTAAAAGTGTATGGTTCGGTGGAAATATTACCTGCGGATATTACATCGGCGGCGGAGGAAAAAGCTAAAGTTCAACGCGTAGTGGTCGATCCTGAAAGATTAGAGCGCATTAATATTTTAAATAAAAACCGAATATCCACCGTAGAATAAGAGGAAAACAAATGAGTTTAATCAAGTGTTTTTTTGTAGCGATTAGTTTTCTTATATTACCCCTTATTTTACAGGGACAGACAACCGATGAAATCCAGCAACCCCAGCAGACCAATCAGATTGAAGAAGGGGAAGTAACGGAACTTGGTGAACAGGTTATCAGAGTAACCATCGAGAAACCGCAGGTCACATTGTTTACCGATCGTATTAAGCCTGAATTCGATGATGTGCATTTGGATAAATCATTTATGCGGGAAATTGTCGGTAAAGGCGAAAAACTCATTGTGGAAGATAAATCCAGGAGTAAAGATATTCCACAAATAGAAGTGGACAAACTCGTAAAACGATTAAGATAACTAAATCACAAAAATTAGTTTAATGGAGGACATAATTCATGCTATTCGTAACTCAATTTGGTGAATCCTTTAAATGGTCATCAGAGGGTTCTTTGTTTATGTATCTTATCGCGTTGTTCGCAGCGCTTGCTTTGGCCATTGCCATTGAACGTATATATTTTATTCTCGTTCGTTCCAACGTAAATGCTGATAAGTTTATGGCCGAAATTCGGAAACTCGTAGCTGGTGGAAACATGGAACGGGCCATTCAATTATGTGAAAATGGTAAAGAAAAGGCGCTACCATTTGTGGTATTAAGAGGATTGAAACGGGCAAATGAAAGCGAGGAACTTGATTTCCGTGCTATACAAAATGCGGTGGATGAAGGGACGCTTGAAGTTATCCCCAAATTAAAGGAAAGAACAAGTTACTTATCGATGTTAGCCAATGTAGCCACTCTGACCGGGCTAATGGGAACCATTTACGGTCTGATTCTGTCATTTGCCGCTGTTGGTAGTGAATCCGTATCGGAAGCCGACAAAAGCCGTTTATTGGCCAAAGGTATTTCCACTGCAATGAATACAACCATTTTCGGTCTGATGGTTGCCGTCCCCACATTGATCGTTTATACCTACATATCAAATCGTACCAGTAAAATCATCGACGAATTAGATGAACACATGGTGAAATTAATTAATTTAATAACCGGAAATCGTTAATAAGAATATTTGAAGGATCCATACAATGGCTTACAAACCTTCAATGCGCAGTAAAAATGAGCCTCTGGATATCGAGCTCGACATCCGGCCGGTTATGAATTTAATGGTCGTTTTGATTCCATTACTCATTGCCAGTGCAGAATGGGTGAAACTTGGTATCATTGAAATAAATGTACCTCCGGCAAAGAATGTGAGTGCTGGTGGCGGACAAGGTGAACAAAATGATGAAGAAAAGGATTTAAGACTGGGTCTTAAAATTGCAATTGCCAATGACGGAATATCGATTGCCAACGCTCAAACTATCCTGGGTGGCGAAGAAGAAGAAGGACCTACCGTACCTATGACTGAGGATGAGAGCTACGATTACGCCAAGCTGAAGGGAAAATTGATTGAAATTAAAGAAGCAATTAAGGGAAAAGGGTTTAAAGATGCTAACCGGGCGGTAATAACAGCATCTAAAAACATTGAATATCAGGTCATCATAGATGTGATGGACAATATTCAAACCTATGAAAAGGATGATCAAATTTTGCCACTTTTCCCTGAAGTCAACTTTGGAAGCATTATTCAATAGCTTAATTTGAGGAGTTAAATCTTAATGGCTTTTCAACCATCAAAATCAAAAAAACATATGTCAAAGGAAGAGGGAACACTGAATCTTAACTCCATGATGGATATGATGACAATTATCCTCCTCTTTTTACTTAAATCCTTTTCAACCGAAGGCGCTTTGGTTACACCCTCCGAAGAATTGAGGTTACCGACCTCATTACAGGGGGAAAAACCACGCAAAGAATTGAGTGTTTCTGTAGCGAGTAATGCTATTTTAGTCAATGATCAGGTTATCGTGAATACTGATGAAATTGATGAAGGTATGATGGTGATCCCGGCATTAGAACAAAAACTCAGAGAATATGCTCAGCAGGAACGGCAGTTGGAATTGGATGTTGGAAAAGAGTTTACCCATGAGGTTAATATTCAAGGCGATGAGAAAATACCCTTTGAACTTCTATACAAAGTGATGTTCACCTGTAGCAGGTCTGCTTTTTACAAAATGCGACTTGTAACGATAAAGGCAGAATAATCCAAATAATGAACAGCATGAATTAATTTAAAAGAGAGAAATAACAATGGCTGATGCCAAAAATAAACATAAAAATCCCGCAGCAGGCGGATACCGAATAAGGGCTTTTCCGAAAGAGTTCGAGCGTAACGTATGGGAAGAGCTTGACAGGCGGTTTTATATTATTTTATTGTCCGCTTTGGCTCTTATTTACGGCTTCGTCATTTTTCTCGGGAATAAAGAATTTTCAGAAGAATTTGTTGACCAAGAGATTAAGAAAAAATATATCAGTAAAGTTTACGAGGCTGAAATTATAGATGAAAGTTTTGCGGAAGAAGCTGAAGAAGAAGGAGAGGGCGCTGGGGGTACTTTGGTGGAAGAAGAAGAGCCCGAAGTGGATGAGAGAGCCAAACAGGATGAAGGAAAACGAACGGAAGCTACAGGGACCTCTGCTGCTGAAAGACGATCCAGAAGGGCGAGAGCTGCACAGGCCAGAGGGCAGCAGCGAGCTGCTATGGAACAAGAAGTGGCCGGAAGTGGTGTGTTAGCAGAGCTTGCCGCATCGGGTGGTGGCGGCTCAGGAGATGCTGTCTACGATGTGTTAGGAGAAAGTGGTGGTGGCGCTGGTGGAGTCGGTGATCTTGACCAGGTGCTCGGAAGTGTTGGTGGATTGGAAACAGCCACTTCCTCCTCCAGAAGATCTCGTTTGGGAGCCCGTTCTTCGGGTGGTGGAGAAGCAGGACCCGCCGGTATTGATGATTTAATCGAAGGTGGGGCTGGCCCGAGCGGTTCAGCTTCTATTGAAAGGCGTGGAAATTTCAGCATCAAGATGGAAGAAGGAGAGATAACAGGAAAAGCATCCAAATCAACTGCGCGGTCTGCAGAAGCAATTACAAGAGTCGTCAATAAACATATAAATGCTGTTGAAGATTGTTATAAAAGACAGCTTAGGATTAATCCCAATTTACAAGGGGGCGTAAAAGTTAAGTTTACCATTCTGCCTAATGGAAGGGTTGCCAGGGCTACGATTGTTAATTCCACGCTCCGTGATAATCGTGTGGAATCTTGTATCAAAAGCCGGATCCGCCGTTGGCGCTTCTCGCGAATTGATGAAAGTGAAGGCAATGCGACCTTTACCTATAAATTTGTATTCAGTGGTTAATGATTCTTTTAAAACCGCCTCCGGGCGGTTTTTTTTTGTTCTGTATATCTTCTCGTTTTAAATTGATTTGCTTCTCTGCAAGAATAACATAAAATTCCAATTCACTGATGAAACGAATAATGCCAGCACGCTTGTTGATAAGACTTTTCGAAAATTGAACTGGTTTATTCCGGACTGAATAACAAAGCTGAGATTAAAATGGAACGAACACATCATTGCGGAGCACTTAATGCTTCTCATCAGAATAAGACGGTTGTATTAAACGGCTGGGTCAATAAATGGCGTGACCACGGAGGATTGATTTTTATCGATATTAGGGATCGGTATGGAATTACGCAGGTGGTTTTCAGTCCGGAACTGAATAACGATTTGTATGAGGCCTCTAAGAAATTACGAACAGAATTCGTAGTTTCAGTCAAAGGGGATGTTCGTAGGCGACCGGACGAGGCTTTAAATTTAGAGATGCCGACGGGTGAAATCGAAGTTGTGGCCAGCGAACTGGAAGTTCTTAATGCAGCGAAAACCACTCCTTTCGAGATTATGGATGAAATCGATGTCCATGAAGAACTGCGGCTTAAATACAGATACCTGGATTTAAGAAGACAAAAATTAAAAACCAACCTCATCATTCGCAGCCGGGTGTATCAAAGTGTGCGCCAATATTTAACGGATCAACAATTTCTTGAAATTGAGACACCCGTCCTGATGAAAAGCACACCTGAAGGAGCCCGAGATTTTCTGGTCCCGAGCCGCAACTATCCCGGTCGATTTTATGCCTTACCACAATCCCCTCAGACGTATAAACAGATTCTGATGGTTGCCGGGTTTGATCGCTACTTTCAGATTGTTAAATGCTTTCGGGATGAAGATTTACGACGCGATCGCCAACCCGAATTTACTCAAATTGATATAGAAATGTCTTTTATCAATGAGCAAGATGTCAAGAAGATAGCTGGTGGATTGATTGCACATCTGTTTTCGGAAGTGTTAAATGTGGACATTTATTTGCCAATACCGCAATTATCATTTAAACAAGCAATTGAAACCTATGGAACGGATAAACCCGATTTACGTTTTGATTTGCCCATACAGACAATTACTGATTGTTTCGCGGAAACATCTTTTCAGGTTTTCCAATCTGTCTTGGAAAATAAGGGCTCTATTGCTTGCCTAAAACTTAGTGGTGCATCAAGAATAAGCCGAAAGCAAATCGATAAATATGTTGATGAAGCCAAAAAATGGGGGGCAAAAGGACTGGCACATTTCAAATATCAAAACAGCCAGTTCAATGGTGGTATAAGCAAATTTTTAAATAACAGTGAAAAAACTATGTTACGTGAAAAACTGCATCTCGAAGATGACGATTTAATTCTGATTGTTGCAGATCGTTATGATATAACCTACCATGTATTAGGGGAAATTCGACTACTGTTAGGCCTTGAATACAATATGGTCCATAAGGAGCAGTTCAAATTCGTGTGGATTGTGGATTTTCCATTACTGGAGTATGATGAAGAAGAAGGTCGCCATGTAGCCCGGCATCATCCATTTACAAGTCCGCTTACAGAAGATATGCATTTACTCGATAACCATCCTCAACAAGTCCGGGCCAGAGCCTATGATTTGGTGCTGAATGGAAGTGAAATTGCCGGAGGAAGTATCCGTATTCATACCCGTGAACAACAACAGAAAATGTTTACAAGCCTTAATATAGACAAAAATGAAGCAAACAGTAAGTTTGGTTTTCTCATGGAATCGCTGGAGTATGGCGCGCCTCCCCACGGGGGCATTGCATTCGGTTTGGATCGTCTGGTTATGATTATGACACATTCCGAGACTATTCGTGATGTTATTGCTTTTCCAAAAACAACTTCAGCCCTCTCATTAATGGATGAGGCCCCTTCTCCCATATCACAAAGACAATTAGACGAACTAAAATTAAAGATTGACCTAAAAAATGAAGAGGAGCAAATACCGAAGTAATTTTTGTGACATAATAATAAAAAAAATTTTTATATGAATGAGAAATTGCTTATAATTATCTAAAGTTTTAAAATGTTTTATTATTATCTTAATTTATCTAAAAAAAGCAAATACTTGGATTTACCTAAGATATACCTTGACAATTTTAACTAATTTTGTTAGGTTTAATTTTTACAACTCAGAAAAGTTTAATTCAGGAGGCTTGATCTATGAGAAGATTTAAGAAGACCATCAGTCTGTTTATTATTCTTCTGTTCAGTGTATCCACCTTGTCGTTGAGCGGATGTAAGTGGCATCCAAGTGAAGAAGAGATAAACAATCTAGAAGAAACGCGTGCTGCTGCCTTAGCAGCTGAGAAAGAATTAAGCGAAAAAAAGGCAGAGAGACAAGAACTGGAAGAGAAAGTTGCAGCAAAGAAGGCTGAATTGGAAAAAATTCAAGCTGATCGTGATGCTGTTAAGAACTATGTAGAAGAATCAGAAGAAGAATAAAAATTATAACGATTCTAAAAACAGGAGAATAAATGATGAAGGTAAAAAGTATATTATTCGTTACTTTGACAATTTTTGCTTTCAGCAGCCTCTTTGCCCAACAATCCTACAATTATGAAGAAATGACTCAGGAACAGTATAATGCATATCTGGCTGAATGGCAGCAACGATTAGATGCTGCCCAGCAGGGCATTGATGAGGAAAATGCAAAAATTGATGAGCTTAACAAACAACTGGAAGAATTACAATCTCAAATTGATGGCACATGGTCAGAGGTATTTGAATTAACCGGTGAAGATAAAGCTTCATACGATCAGTATCAGGATGATTTACAACAACTTAAAAATGATGTAAACGCATTCCTGAGCATGTCTCCGGAAGAAATTTATCGTCGTATGAATGAATTGGATGAATTTCAGGCCAGGTTGGATGAAGTAAAAGAAGACCCGTTTGGTCAAATGAGCGAAAATGCGAATATGATCAATCAAATTCAGTCATTAATTAACCAAGCCCGCGATAAAGGGTCTTCCGTGACGCCTCCGTCATATACCGTAATGCGCGGTGATTTTTTATGGAAAATTGCCTCCAAAGATGACATTTACGGCGATGCTTATGCCTGGATGCGCATTTATACAGCAAATCGCGACCAGATTAAAGACCCGGATCTAATTTACCCCGAACAGGTATTTGCTATACCCCGGACAGTCGGTCCTAACGAACATTTGGTGGAAAAAGGCGAACATTTGTCTAAGATAGCAGGTTATAACCGCGTATATGGTAGCCCTTTTAAATGGCAATCTCTGTACGAGGCAAATAAAAGTGTTATCTCAGATCCGAATTTGATCTATCCGTATCAGGTTCTGAAAATATCCCGCTAAACATACTTAATGTTGGTTTTATAATTTTTTGTAAAGCTTCTGGCTTGGTAGCCAGGAGCTTTTTTTGTTTATAACGGAGCTTTTAAACATTGATTGAAGAAACCTATATAATCCCCGATTCCATTAATCCGTTAAATATATATGGTCATCAGGATAATCACCTGCGTTTAATCGAAGAATATTATAATGTACGGTTAATCGGCCGCGGCAATACTCTTAAAATCATTGGTCACGAAGCTGATGTCAGTGCGGTAAAGCAACTGATAGAAGAATTAATTCAAATAGCAGGTAAACGAAAAATGATTACCCGCGAAGATTTAAATACCGCGATCCATATCCTCAAACCATTAGATCATCCTCTAAGTCAGGATACTGACACAAGCATGATTCTTGATGATGAAATGCGATTACTGGAGAGTAATGAAGGTCCAATCAGGGCAAAATCCACAGGCCAGAAAGACTTAATCAATAAACTGCAAAATAATGATATCGTCTTTGCCATAGGACCTGCGGGTACCGGAAAAACATATCTTGCGGTGGCAATGGCGGTTTCTTATTTAAAAAGCCAGCAGATACGAAAAATTATTCTGGCACGACCGGCGGTTGAAGCGGGTGAAAGCCTTGGTTTTTTACCGGGTGATTTTAAAGAAAAAATTGAACCGTATTTAAAACCACTATATGATGCTCTGGAGGATATGTTACCGAAAGAGCTTATAAAAAAGTACCTGGATCTCGAAGTCATTGAAATATTGCCATTGGCTTATATGCGCGGAAGAACTTTGAATAATGCCTTCGTTATTTTGGATGAAGCTCAAAACAGCACTTTTACGCAAATGAAAATGTTTTTAACCAGATTGGGTTTCAATTCAAAAGCGGTCATTACCGGCGATGTTACCCAAATTGATTTACCGAAAAATAACGAATCCGGTTTGATCAGTAGTATCAAAGTATTAAAAAATATCAGTGGAATCGCTTTTGTAAAATTGGGACGTGATGATGTGGTGAGACATCAGCTTGTCAAAAATATAATCGATGCCTATGACAAATATGGAGGAAATGCATAAGAAGTTTCGCCAATCACAAGACAACGGTTTTACGGTTTTTGAGGATGGCGTTTTTACTGTGCTTTTTAACGAAAATAAAAATCAGTCAAGAATGCTCAATTTACCGGTTAATTTTGTATATGTGCATTCATCTGACGGACGATTTCTCATAGATTTGGGGCTGGGTAATTTCCCACATAAGATGTTCAAACGAAAATCCCGTACACCTTTTTATACCCACCCGCAACACCTTTTAGGCAAAGGTATACGCCCTGATTCTATTGATGGCATTATTTTATCACACATGCACATTGATCATATAGGAGGGTATGGAAATCATGATAGCGAGCAATTTATACCATTCTACCCGAATGTACCTTGTTTTGTGCAAAAAAAGGAGTGGGATTTCAGAGCAGAGAAGTATGATAAAGCAGAACAGGCTTATAAAAATACGATGGATGGATTACAAAAAAATATTCGTTTAATTGATGGAAACAGAGAGATAGCCAATGGTATTGATGTCGTATTAACAGGCGGACATACGCCGGGCCATCAGATTATCTTTTTTTCCACCAATAAAAGAAAAGTATGTTATGCCGGTGATATTATTTCCACAGAAAATCAGGCTGTAGATGGACGAGCTTTGCCTCACGATTATGATCGAACTACTTCAAAAAAAGTAAGGGATGCTCTTATTGATCAGGCCCGCTCTCAAAATTGGATATTTATTTATAGTCATGCAGCCCATATTAAGGCAGGTCGTCTTGAATCAACAGAAAAAAATGAGTAATTTTTACAATTCGATATATGTACCGGACATATCATTCATCTGAAACGTGATAAAAACTAAAATCAATTAAAAACAATAGGTGAGGCACCTTATGAAAGCAATTCGGGAAGTCGTTATTGTGAGTGCGGCTCGTACGCCGATTGGCAGTTTTAATGGTGTTTTTAATAATTTTGCAGCCACTAAATTAGGGGCGGTAGCCATTAATGAAGCCATTGAACGTTCAGGCATTGATCCTGCTCTGATAGAGGAGGTGATAATGGGGAATGTACTACCGGCTAATCTTGGACAGGCACCTGCCAGACAGGCGGCAATTTCAGCCGGCCTGGATAAGTCGGTGACATGTATGACAATTAACAAAGTATGCGGTTCGGGATTGAAATCCGTTATGCTTGCAGCCCAGGCTATTATGGTAGGTGATGCCGATGTTATTGTTGCCGGTGGTATGGAAAATATGACAATGGCACCTTATTATATGGATGGCCTGCGCAATGGGGTTAAAATGGGTAATACCACATTGATTGACGGTATGATCAAAGATGGATTATGGGATGTGTATAATGATTTTCATATGGGCATCGCAGCTGAATTATGCGCCAGTGAATGCAGTATCTCAAGAGAGGATCAGGACGGTTATGCCCAATTAAGTTATGAGAGAGCTTTAGCTGCTCAGCAAAAAGGTTATTTTAAAGATGAAATCGTAAAGGTTGAAGTGCCTCAGCGTAAAAAAGATCCATTAATAGTTGAAATGGATGAGGAACCGCAAAAAGTTAATTTTGATAAGTTTACTTCGTTGAAACCGGCTTTTAAGAAAGATGGTACGGTAACCGCTGCCAATGCATCTTCAATCAATGATGGAGCGGCCGCCGTATTGGTTATGTCCATGCAAAAGGCTAAAGAGCTGAATTTAAAGCCACTCGCTCGTATCGTTGGCCAGTCTTCTGCGGCCAAGGCACCGGAATATTTTACGACAGCTCCCACAGATTCCATAAACAAAGTTTTGCACAAAACAGGGTTAACCACCGATGATATTGATCTGTTCGAAATAAATGAAGCCTTTGCCGTTGTATCTTTGATTAATAATAGATTATTAAAATTGCAGGATGATAAAGTTAATGTTAACGGAGGAGCAGTTGCTCTTGGTCATCCCATTGGAGCCAGCGGTACACGCATACTCACAACACTTTTGTATGCCATGCAACAGCGTAATGTCCATAAAGGGTTGGCGTCCTTATGTATTGGCGGAGGCGAGGCTTCTTCAATTATTGTAGAAAAAATGTAGGAGTTGAAAAATGTCTGTGGATAATATTGCCGTAATCGGGAGCGGAACCATGGGTAACGGTATTGCTCATGTTTTTGCTCAGGTTGGATATTCTGCCCATTTGATTGATGTTGATGACGCTATTTTAAAAAAGGCCTTACAAACCATTGAAAAAAATTTAGGTCGACAGGTTAAAAAGGAAAAAATTACACAAAAGCAGGCCGACGATACGCTTAAACGTATCATACCATCAACTGACTTAAAAGCTGCTGAAAATGCTAGGTTGGTTGTGGAAGCTGTATCCGAAAAAAAATCCTTAAAGGAGGATATTTTTAAGAAACTGGATGAACTATGTCCACCGGACACCATTTTGGCCACAAATACCTCGTCAATTTCGGTTACAGAAATGGCATCTCAAACCCAACGTCCCGATCAATTCATCGGTATGCATTTTATGAATCCGGTTCCGGTAATGCAATTGGTGGAAATTATACGTGGTTTATCAACCAGCGATCAAACCTATCGCTTTGTGGCAGACATGGCCGTGAAATTAAATAAAACACCAGTGGAAGTGAATGACTATCCCGGCTTTATTTCCAACCGTATTCTAATGCCTATGATCAATGAAGCCGTTTTCGCTCTAATGGAAGGCGTAGCTCAACCGGAAGCTATTGATACCGTGATGAAATTAGGGATGAACCATCCTATGGGTCCGCTAACTCTGGCAGATTTTATTGGGCTTGATGTTTGTTTAAATATTATGGATGTTCTTTATGCCGGACTGGGTGACCCCAAATACCGGCCGTGTCCTTTGCTTAAAAAAATGGTTGCAGCCGGGCACCTGGGACGTAAAACTAAAAGAGGGTTTTATACCTACGAATAAATATGAAACGCAGAAGAGAACGGGAGTTTGCACTCAGGGTATTATTTGCCCACGAATTTAATCCGGTGCCCATATATCAACAGATCGAAAATTTAAATGCAGAATTTCGGAAATTCGACACACAGTTCGCACGGTCCATCATTGACATTTATACGGACAACAAAGAACATCTGGATAGACGTATTGAAACCCATTTGATCAACTGGGATTTCGGCCGATTGGCTATAATGGATCGTGTCCTGCTGCGTATGGCATTAGTGGAATTTTTATATATGGAAGATATTCCACCCGAGGTGACCATCAATGAAATTATTGAAATAAGTAAAATGTACAGTACAGATAAAAGCAGCCGGTTTGTAAACGGCATGCTGGATGCGATCCTAAAAAAACTGATCGAAAACAAGGAAATTGTAAAATCGGGTCGAGGTCTGATCTCGAACATAGAGTAATGGATTACTTATGAAATATGCTTTAATCTCTGATATTCACGGTAATTTGGAAGCCCTGCAAACAGCTTTAGATTATCTTGGAAAAAATAATATCAACGAAATTTATTGCCTGGGAGATATTGTCGGATATGGTCCCAATCCTAATGAATGCGTAAATATGGTGAGAAACAAGTGTAAAAATGTGTTAATGGGGAATCATGATTTTGCTGCTGTTGGCAAGGCCAATGTCGATTATTTTAATGATTATGCCAAACTGGCAACGTATTGGACAATGAAAAACCTCAGTGAAAAAAATAAAAATTATCTTGAATCTCTTCCTTTTACGCATCAAAACGATGAAGCCATCATGGTACATGCTTCTCCTACCAATCCCTCACATTGGTATTATATCTTGTCACTGTATGATGCCCAAATTGAAATGCAGTCGTTTAATCAACCATTATGTTTCATCGGACATTCACATGTACCGGTTATCTTCAGTGCTCAGAAAATTATTCGCAATGACTATTTTGGTTATGACACTAATAAACAATATATAATAAACGTGGGCAGTGTGGGACAACCACGTGATGGAAACTCTAAGTTATCAATGGTCGTTGTAGATAATGATGCATGTAAAATTCAATATGTACGTCTATCGTATAACATTGAAGAAACTTACCGTAAAATAATACGGGCCGGTTTACCGAAATTTTTAGCTGAACGATTACTGAAGGGGTATTAATCATTTATGGTTACTAATATAATAACAAAAATATTTGGCACTAAACACGAACGGGATATCAAAAAGATAAAACCGCTGGTTGATCAGATTAACGATTATTATGATTCATTTGATGCATTAACCGATGAGCAACTTAAGGAAAAGACGCCCGAATTTAAAGAGCGTATTGCCAATGGAGAAACCGTTGACGATATCCTACCGGAGGCGTTTGCTGTTGTGAAACAGGCGTGTAATCGTCTTATCGGTAAAAGCTGGATAGTGGTCGGGCATAATACGGAATGGATTATGCTGCCCTATGCTGTACAGCTATTTGGCGCAATCGCTTTACATCAGGGCAAAATTGCTGAAATGGCCACGGGTGAAGGTAAAACGTTGGTCGCAACTTTGCCGCTTTATCTCAATGCTCTGGAGGGTAAGGGTGCACATTTAATAACGGTAAATGACTACCTGGCACAACGCGATGCGGAATGGATGGGTGAAATTTATAAATATTTAGGTCTGACCGTAGGTATCATCCTGAATGAGATGACTCCGGAACAACGCAGAGAAGCTTACCATTGCGATATAACATATGGTACCAATAATGAGTTCGGATTTGATTATTTGCGGGATAATATGGCTGGTTCCAAAGAAGATATCGTACAAACGCGCGGTCATCATTATGCAATTGTGGACGAAGTGGATAGTGTACTGATTGACGAGGCCCGCACCCCACTGATCATCAGCGGACCCGTAAGTGAATCTACTCATAAATACAAAGAGATGAAACCTCTGGTCGAACGTCTGGTATCGCAGCAAAATCGTTTGGTCAACAAAATTATCAAAGAAGGCGAAGAGCTGTTAAAAGAGGGCAATGAACGTGACGCGGGTATGCGATTTCTCATCGCTGAAAAGGGTGCGCCTAAAAACCGTCGTTTAAATAAATTATACGAAGATCCGGCCATCAAAAAATCCGTACAAATGGTCGAAAACGATTATCTGCGCGATAAGGGCCAGAATAAGACTTCGGATGAACACTATTTTGGCGAGCTCTATTATATGGTGGATGAAAAAAATCATGTAATCGATTTAACCGAAAACGGACGCCAAGCCCTGAATCCCAGCGATCCGGAGATGTTTTTGTTGCCGGATTTGGGTGATGCCGTCGCCGAAATTGAAAATGATGAGTCGCTATCCTATGAAAATAAACTGATCAAAAAAGAAAAATTGCACAGCACTTTCAATGAACGTAGCGAACAATTGCAAAATGTTTCACAATTATTGCGCGCCTACTCCCTGTATGAAAAGGATCAGGAATATGTGGTTCAGGACGGTAAAGTCATGATTGTGGATGAGTTTACCGGACGCATTATGCATGGGCGGCGGTATAGTGATGGCTTACATCAGGCCATAGAAGCCAAAGAAAATGTAAAAATTGAACGGGAAACCCAAACCCTGGCTACGGTAACGCTGCAAAATTATTTCCGAATGTACGATAAATTAGCGGGTATGACCGGAACGGCTGAAACGGAAGCAGCGGAATTCTGGGAAATTTATAAACTGGATGTTATGGTAATTCCAACGAATAAGCCGGTAGCCCGCGTGGACTGGCAGGATGAAATTTATCGAACAAAAAGGGAAAAATATAAAGCGGTTATCGATGAAATAGAATTAATGCGTGAACTGGGTAAACCCACATTGGTTGGTACCACAACCGTTGATGTATCGGAAACCATAAGCCGCATGTTAAAAAGACGGGGTGTGCCCCATAATGTTTTGAACGCCAAGCAACATCAGCGTGAAGCTGAGATTGTTACAAACGCCGGGCAGCCCGGTGCTGTTACCATTGCCACCAATATGGCCGGACGCGGTACGGATATTAAGTTGGGACAGGGTGTGGTGGAAGCCAGTGATGAAGAACGTGGTATTCCGGGTGGATTACATATAATCGGTACGGAACGTCATGAATCCAGGCGAATTGACCGGCAGTTGCGGGGCCGGAGTGGTCGCCAGGGGGATCCGGGTAGCAGTCGTTTCTATTTATCACTGGAAGACGACCTCATGCGTCTGTTCGGCAGCGAACGGATAGCAGGGGTCATGAATCGATTGGGTGCGCAGGAGGGTGAGGTGATTACCCATCCGATGATCAGCCGATCTATTGAAAAGGCCCAGAAAAAGGTCGAAATGCAGAATTTTTCCATCCGCAAACGCTTATTGGAATACGATGATGTAATGAACCAACAGCGGGAAATTATTTACGATCGGCGGCGGGTAGCGCTGTTGGAAGAAGATACGCGCAAAGAGGTGACTAACATCCTGCAAGAATTTATTGATTATAAGGTTGATACCATAATCGAACCCCGCAGCCATGTGGAAGACTGGGATTTTGATCTTTTGGAAACTGAAATTGGCAATGTTGTGAATGTTTCATTTAAAGCGGTACGCGACAATTTAGGTAGCTATGACGAACAATCTCTGCGCGATTTTATTGAACAGGAAGCATTAAAAATATATGAAGTCAAAGAAAAACGTATCGGACGTGAAAAGATGTCCATACTGGAACGATACTTCATTTTAAAAGTTATTGACGAAAAATGGAAAGACCATTTGTATGAGATGGATATGCTGAAGGAAGGTATCCACTTAAGGGCTTACGGACAAAAGGATCCATTAATTGAATACAAAAGAGAGGCTTTCCGATTATTTGAAGCAATGATCCACGAGATTAATGAAGAAACCTTGAATTGGTTATGGAAATTTCAGATTCAGGAGGAACCGGTTAACCGGGCCGAAGCCCGGCAACATCAGCCACAAAGGATGCGCCTGGTACATGAGGAATCCACTAATATGGCTTTGCAAGGCGGTGGTGCACCTGGAGAGGAGTCTGATATACAGAGGGCATCCAAAGAACGATCGGATAAAAAACAACCTTATCGAAGAGAAGGTAAAAAAGTAGGGCCAAATGATCCCTGTCCCTGTGGCAGCGGCAAAAAATATAAAAAATGCCATGGACGGGTTGTATGATAAGGAAGGTTTACCGGGAATTAAGAAAATAAAGCCTTGCCGGATTACCCCGTCAAGGCTTTTTGTTTTTGATTCCGGAAATAAATAAACACTAATTATTTTTTAAACCATTTTGCATTTTTTAATAGAAAAATGTCAAACTACAAAAGCAAAATGCAAAGCCATTACAACCCAATTGAAAATATATTTAGCGCTTTATAAAGGAAAAGGTAATGTCCATTTCGATTCTTGTCGCTGACGATGATTTTAAAATTCGGAGAATTTTATCAAATATTTTGTCTGATGAAGGATATGAGGTTACGTCTGTTGCAAATGGTCCGGAAACATTAAACCAGTTGAATGATGAAACTGTAGATTTGCTTCTTCTCGATTTAAAAATGCCCGGTATCGATGGATTGCAGGTTATGGAAGAAATTGCAAAACGAAGTGATCAACCCCAGGTTATTATAATTTCTGCCCATGGTACCATTCAAAGGGCGGTAAAAGCCGTGCAATTGGGTGCTTTCGACTTTTTGGAAAAACCTGTGGATATGGATCGGCTGCTGATAACCGTGAAAAATGCTCTGAAACAGAAATCGTTGGTTCGTGAGAACATCAAATTAAAGACACAGTTGCAGCGGGAAGAGGATCAAATAATTGGTGACAATGATGCAATGCAGTCTGTATATCGTTTTATTAAAATGGCAGCAAATTGCAATGCACGCATACTCATTACCGGTGAAAACGGTACGGGCAAGGATTTACTGGCTAAAAAAATTCATGATCAATCGGCACGATCAGCCAATCCATTTGTGATGGTGAACTGTGCGGCTATCCCACCCCATCTGTTTGAAAGTGAATTATTCGGTTACGAGAAAGGTGCTTTTACGGGTGCGGTGCAGCGCCAGCGCGGGAAGTTTGAATTAGCTGAAGGGGGTACACTCATTTTAAACGAGATTACAGAAATTTTGCCCGATGTTCAGTCTAAATTGCTGCATGCAATCGAAAACAAACATTTTTATCGTTTGGGAGGAAACCAGGCCTATGGAACCGATGTCCGCATTATCGCTGCTACCAATCGTGATGTGCATCAAGCCATGGAAGATGGTCTTTTAAGGGAAGATTTGTATTACCGTCTGAACGTGCTATCTATAACTCTGCCCCCATTAAGGGAGCGCGGCGATGATGTTATTCTTCTTGCCGAATATTTTATACAGCGTATCAGCGAACAAAACGGAGCCTTTCCCAAAAAAATTGCTGATACAGCTGTAAAAGCATTGAAAAAATATCATTGGCCCGGCAATATACGCGAACTGCAGAATCTGATACAGCGACTTATGGTCTTTGTTTCTGAAGACACTATTGATCATCAGGCTATACAGGCCCATTTGCCGCTCACGGATATTCAGTCGGTTACTGTACCGGAAGAACATTTGGGTGCGGAATTAAAACTTGCTCGGAGAGAATGGGAAAGGCAATTTATCCTGAAAGCCTTAAGAGATAACGGATGGATTATCACAAAGGCTGCGGATGTATTAAATATTGAGCGTACCTATCTCCATCGCCTTATTAAACAATTAGGGATAGATACTCAGAATAGCCAATAATGGTATTGGTCCTTTAACTTACAAAGCCTGCATTAATCGGAAAATTTAGTGTGAAACTCGTTCCATATCCATATTTGCTTTCCACAAAAATTTCCCCGCCTTTTTGTTCGAGGAGAAATTTGGTAATGGACAGACCGAAGCCCGAACCGGTTGATTTGGTAGTGAAATTAGGTTCAAATATGGATTCCAGGTGATGATCCTCAATACCTTGGCCGTTATCAATAATTTCCATCTGAATATATTCATCAATGTTCCGGGACTCAGCTTGTATTTTTTCAAACAAATGAGTTCGGATCGTTATTTCGCCCTCCGTCTGAATGGCGTCAATACTATTATCCAGTAATTGGAGGAATATCTGTCTGAACTGTTGCGAATCAAAATTCAATGGGGGTAAATCGGGTTGAAATTCTGTTGCAAACCGGATGTGGTAATTATGTTTATAGGTTTTTAAAATATCGAGAATAAATCCATTAACATTAATTTGAGATACATTTTCCTTGGCAGCATCGGTAAATTTCATGAAAGTATTTGTAGAGTTGCGTAATCGTTCAATTTCTTCACTGGCAGATTGAATGTACTCATCAATCTGAGTATCCTGAATTTCAAATTGATTAGCCAACCGTTTTTGCACCTGTCTTAGAGAAAGAAGGATGGTGGTGAGAGGGTTCTTAATTTCATGGGCCAAACGCTGGCTCATCGAGCTCCAGGCCGCTAACCGATCAGAAGCTGTTATTTGAGAGAGATCTGTCCATTCAATAATATAGAATGTTTTGTTTTTAATGGTTTCAATTTGTGAGGCACTTACTAAAAATCGTTTAAGCTGATGGTTAACCGATAATCGGACCTCCAATTCCTGATCTAAGGTATCCAGTAATTCATGTATTTTTTCCTTAAAGTGGGGTGTGTTTAATATCGTATTACTCTTATCGATCGAAAGTTTGTGAATATAATATTTATCCGTATCAAACAATTTACAAAAATAGTCATTAGCGTCTACGATCATTTTATCGGCATCAATGATTAAAATTCCCTTGGTTTGATTCTGCATGAAATAATAATAAAGCCGGTTGGATATTCTTAATTTATTCGACTTGGCAGCGATTTGAAGAGATAGCAGTATCAAAGCCATAACCACGATAACAGATATACTGGAGGTTATAATAGTATCTCTATGCCGTTGAATGAAGACGGTTAAATGCGACGGCGGGTTTAAGTGTTCAAAAGGTATATTCCATTCCTGAAAGTTGTTATTATATTCAAAATAGATGGTCGTTTGTCTGATATCTTTGCGTTGCACAATTTCAATATTGGGATAATAGTTCAGTATAAAATTTTGTTTCCCGAGTAAACGCATATTTTGATCGGTGATTACCAAATGAGGCTTAAGTGCATTAATAAACAAGAATTCCGGCTGATTGTCGGCATTCAGATCGGCCATAAAAATTTCTTTATTCAGATTTTTGAAATAATATTCGTTTTCAATTTGGTAGCTGGAATTGAGTCTTAATACGCGGTGTCCCCGCTTTATCAAAGGAATTTCGTAGCCCTTTATCTGGAACGAATTTAGACCCGTGGCCGCGCCAAAATCGGTTAAATGATTATTTTTTTTTGTGTCTTGAACTATATCGAGAGTGTTGTAATCCAAAATCTGAATATAAGTCGAGCTGGTTGAATCAACCGCATTACTCCCACTTAATATGTAAAACTGCGGTTGGGCCGCTGCGGGGTAGATTTTTTTTAGAACGGTTGTTCCTAATCGCCCGTTCATTATGCGTTGATCCATAATCTGGCCATCTGGACTAATATGTAAAAGGTATGATAGTGAATCCGACAAACCGTTATGAGTGTAATTATTATCGGGAGAATATGTACTCAGCAATATTTCATATTCCTGATCGCCGTCGGAGTCCACAAAATCAAGGTATGCGGGAGCTGTACCCATTTGGAGCTCCCAATCCGTGTGCAGGGATGGCAAGTCGATTTGATATAATCCCCGGGGTGAAAGGTCAAACCCGGTTCGGACGGCCATTAATAATTTTTGTGGTTTATTGGGTATAGCATAGAAAACCAAATAATCAAGATCCCAGTCTTTTGCATCCCGTACCTCGCGTCCCTTAAAAATCAGCTTGGATTGCTTTAATCCGATTTTATTATTTTTTAAAATATAATGGTAGAGGTAAAGTTGGTAATTCGTTTTTCCTGCGGTGATTAGTTCCGGCAGGGAATCCCCGTCACTGTCCACAGTAGTCATGCTCAACAATTCGTAGTCGATACCCTCTACATCAATATAATGTTGATCTTGCGTAAAAATTTTTATATCGGAATCCGTTATATAAACATCACCTTCATTGAGAATAATTTCATGGTGTCCATCCCTGTTAATATCTTTGCACATAAAATAATTGTTCAAACTACCACGCGACCATGGGTTTACATAGCCAATCTCGGGTAAATCCATAAGCTGTTTATGAGTAAAAATGGTTATGTTCTGAGTAATGCCAGTACTAAGTAAAAATAATAAGATGATAAATACATATTGAATTGCTGCAAAATTAATCATGGGTAGAGCGCTCTGTCCATATTGATGTTGCCGCCAAAACCCTTAAATTGATATTCAACGACAAGGTCTTCAATATTGATACAACAGTTTGATAATCAGCTAAAAATAATTTTCCGCGAAAGAACCGGCTGTCCTAAAATATACGAATTGGCATATTTTTAGCAATAAAAAATGATATGCAAACACAATACCATATATTAATAGTCGATGATGAAATCAAAATCTGTAAATTATTACAGGAAATATTACAAAAGGAAGGCTATATAGCGGATTATCGTACGAATGGTATGGATGGTCTGCTGTATACGAAAAAATATTCCGTCGATTTGATTATACTTGATTTGTATATGCATGGTCTCAATGGAATTCAGTTCATTCATCAGTTACAACAATCGAACCGGACCATCGGATTCATTGTTTTCACCGGTTGGAACCTGTCAGACCGGCTTTATCAACAGCTCCGGGGGATGGTAGATTTGATTATTGATAAACCGGTAGATCTCAAAAAAATAACCCACGCTGTGTCCGATTTATTATCAACTTCCAAGGGGACGAATTGATCGGTTGATGCTTAAAGTACTTTTGCAGTGAGGTCACCGGTACAAAAATGGTAATTATAGCGTTGTAAAAAAAATACACATGTGTTCACATTTTACAACACTTATTGTATGCGAAATCATATGTTTATGTAATTATCATCCATCCATTATTTCTGAAATGCGTTTGAGATAATGTGCTAAATCCTCTGAGTCCAAATATCGGCTGTAGCGCTTAGTTTCGCTGCCATTTGTAAAAATGATGATTGTCGGAACGGCAAATACACTGAATTGTCCGCTGACGACCGTACTTTCTTTCGTGTTGATGTATTCAAAATGGGTTTTGGGATGTGCCTGCACAATTTCTCTTATTTTCGGGTGTAGCACTTTGCAAACGTTGCATTGATCATGAGAAAAATAGGTAACCAATAAAGGATATTTGATTGTTAATTGATTAAAAGCATCCAGATCCATAAGATTGTGTCATTAAGTTTATTGCTTTAAAACAGGTCTTTTAATTTATCTTTAACGTCATCTCCCAGCTTTTTTTTCTCTTTTTCGATGCGTTGGTCGATTTCTTTTCGTAACTGTTCAATTTTTTTCTTTTCATTGGTAATCTGAGTTTCGTATTGTTGTAATTTGTTCCGAAGCTCATTTTCATTATCCTTGATGAACACTTCAATCTGCTTGCGGTATGGCTCTATTTTTTGATCGATATTTTCTTTAATGCGGTTTTTGGCCGATTGCAGCTCCGCACTTAAGTTATTTTTAAATTGTTTGGCTAAAAGAGCATCCAGATTGGATTTAAGTGAAAACTTCAGTTTATCGCCTTCTCCTGTAA
>WJIP01000334.1 GCA_014730185.1 Caldithrix sp.
AAATAGCCCGGTGTAATGCTGGCTGACATGGCGAATGGCCTGCGCCCGCAGCGGGGAGATGACGACCTCATTCGTTTCCTCATGGTAGGTATTGGTGCGCATTTCGTTTTGCAGGCGGGCTTGTAGAAGAGCCTTCTTTTCGCTATCCAGTTGTTCATAAGTTTGGTCGTAATCATGTTCCGCCCAGTGATTCAGCATAAACATTGATTCCCGGTGTAACCAGTCAGCGGTCCAGTCCGGTGCCACATAAGAACCGTGTCCCCAAATACTGCCAACCTCCTGACCACCCATGGATTGCCAGACGTTCTGACCATCCTTAATATCTTGCCCGCTAAACAAAACATTCCCGTTGCTGGTTACAACTTTGTCGGGAATGGGTGGTTTAACACGATATATTTGCGTACCGTAGTACCCAAGCACTAAAAATGAGGCGACGATAACCACCGCCAAACCGATCCAAAGTCGTCTATAGTTCATGATAACTCCCTTCTATATGAATGTATTGATAATTAAACGCCACTACACTTTTCGGGATAACGAGATCAATCCGATCAGTCTTTCCAGAAATGTACTTTCCATTCTTTACTCCCGGGTTCATGATGGCGATTTAAAAATGTTTTGATACGATTTAACCGGGCTTCCTGAACATTGTGCTCAATAAACGGAAATAATTCACGTTCTTCAAAACGAATATGTTTATTCAGAAAATTGGCGAATTCCCTCAGAGTCGCATTGGAAATCGGAGCCGATTGACGGATCGTTTCAATTTGATTTTCAATATGTTGATGGTGATCGAGCATTTTGTTGACCAGACGCTTTCCATCATCCATTTCCTGTAAAGGATCGATCAGCGATTGTTCTTCCTGCCAGAAATGATGAACCAGTTCATTTTTCCACACATGAAGCACATATTCACGTATGGTTTGGGCATCAACCTGTTTCTGAATTCCCTTTTCAATACGAAAAGCCAGCACTAAACCGTCATGATGCTCCCAGGATAATGTCTCTAAAAAAGGACTACGTTTCATTATAATAATACTCCTGCTTATGATGATTTTATTTTTTGATAAAGGTAAAATGTTGCTCTTGGTTTTGCGGATCAATTTTATGAAAAACTTCATAATTCTGTTTCTGCATCTCTTCAATGAGAGGAATGGGCTGAAAATTGGTTTTTAAAAGCACAAACTGCCCGGCATCAGCGGATTGCATTAATTGGTTGATTTTTCCCAGTGGGTGTTCACCCTGAGAGAGCATGACGATTCCATCAATGATATCAAAGGGCTGTCCTTTAATCCATTCCGGTTCGCCTTTCTGCCAGGTTATCGATGGCTCTTCCTGCACATTAGACATTTCCGGCTCGCCGATCTCACGCCGCAACGTATTGACAAATTCGGTCACATCGATTTCTCCTATGCGGGCCGCTTTTTCCAGTGTAGCCAGCTTTCCCACCGTTTTGCGTAACACCGGATTTTTCAAATTCTTAAAAGGGGGCGCCAGGCTCATAATTTTTTCCTCAAGGTGGGGATAAGCTTCAAGGACATCAAACAACTTGGTGTTGGGTTGTATATTCATTATTGTTTCTCCTTTTGTACCTTATTTTCATCATCATATGAAAGCAAACGACGCTCGCCCTGCAACTCCCGGACTTCCGTAGCATCCTGTGTAACTTCCAGAGTGCCCAGATAGTTACCGGCATCATCACGAAGGGCGTAATATTCGATGTGGATAAAACGCGGTCCCATCTGTATCCAGAAATGCGCCCGATCCTGCTTGCCTTCTTTAAAATCGGAAACGATCCGATTGACGGTTTGAATGCTTTTCGGTGGATGGCAGTATTGCACCTTCCTGCCCAGAATAGCTCGAGACCGATCAAAAATGCGATCTTTACCCGGACTAAAATACCGCACCGTATCGTCTTTGTCTACAAAGGTAAGATCAAAGGGCATAATGGTAAGGGCGCTGATCAGTTCATCCAGTTTAAATCCGCCGGTGGGCATTTGGATGCGACCGGACTGGGCGGCTACTTTTTCGACCTCTTTATGAACTCCGCCTTCCGGCGTCCATTGGAATTCCGGAACATATAAACAGTAGCCGATTTCATCGCTTTCAATATAGATTTCATACCACTCCTGCTCGGTGAGTAAATCCAAAGCCGTGGGAAATAAAATTTTCTCCTCCTTATAGATCATATCGTCGATGGCGTCCAGGGCCTGATTAACAGCTAGTTTTTGAAAGGCTTTGGCTTCGGCAGCGTCAATTTCATCAATTTGTTGCAATCCTTCAATCGTCAATTTGAGATATTCGCGGGTTTCGTCGTGTTTACCCCACATCACCGCCGGAGGCCCCGGCATGTTGTTTTTCTCGAAGTAGGGGAAGAGTAGGTTTTCCTTACGCCGATAATGTTTGTCCACATCCATTAAATGGTTCAAATGTTGATGGATTTCCTGCATTAGTGGTGCGGCGTCATCTTTATCCGCAAGTTTTTCAATCTCCTCCGTTAAATAACGAACCTTATTGGTGGTTTTGGTAAGCTCTTTATTCTCCTGCATAAACGTATGCACAGGATGCCCGGGTGTGGTTTGCGGCGTTTCCTGCAAATCGAGATGACTTTTTAGTACGTTAGTATGTGTGTCGCATAGCTGTTGAATACTTTCCTGGTCGATCCCCTCTTCCATAAGCTGGATTTCCATCAAAAAAACGTCGGAATAATCCGCTTCGTCCAGCATGGCTTCCAGTTGTTTTTTGACTTTATCTTCAGCTACACCGTTGTGCAGCTGGCGAATCAGTCCCTTCATGATATCAATGCGTTGCTGCCGATTATTAATAATTTCACTCATAAAACACTCCAATCCATTAAATTGCTATAAACTTATAGTATATAAGTTTAAACGATTAAATTTTTTCTCCCTGTTGTTGCAGTTCCAGAAGGGTTGTATTGTACATCATTTCTTTAATGCGGCTTCTCAGAGGCTCCCATGAAGTGTGCAGCGAGCAGGGAAAAGCATCGTTGCACTCGCTGAATCCCAGAATACATCGGTCCATCGAGTCCAATCCTTCGATAACGCCAACAATCTGATACAAATAAATACTGTTCAATTCCCGGTTGAGTGAATAACCGCCCTCTTTTCCCTGTGTCACAGTAACGAGTCCGGCATGTGCGAGTTGCCGCATTAGCCGCGCCAGGTATTTATAGGGAATACGCAGGATTTTATGCAGACTTTGCACGGATAGTCTCTGCGTATTGTGCTGGCTCAAATATATCATCACGCGTATAGCGTATTCGGTTGTTTTGGAAAACCGCATTATTACCACCTTTCGGTAGTAATATAACGACTGATATATACTATGTCAAGGTATTAATATAACATTTTTTTAAAAGGTTCTGTTAATGAGCGAAGAAAAGATCCGCTCAGCATGGAATTTGGTCTTCTCTCGTATTGTTGTTGCCTTCTATACGGATAGGCAAGATGCAGGCTGTTGATACCGAAAAGAAATCAAAAAAAATTTGACAAAGGAAAAATTTGCATTATTTTGTAAGTAAACACTAACTGACAAAGGATGGATATGTTTACCGACAGACAAAAAGAGATTATTCTGGCCGCTATTGATTTAATAGCGGAACAAGGCATACAAAAAGTAACCATTAAAAATTTATCAGCACGTATTCATGTTACTGAAGCAGCAATCTATCGTCATTTCAA
Source organism: Caldithrix sp. (assembly GCA_014730185.1). GTDB lineage: Bacteria > Calditrichota > Calditrichia > Calditrichales > Calditrichaceae > WJIP01. The sequence goes on from WJIP01000334.1 coordinate 3,702, forward strand.
CAGTAAAATTGAAATTCTGCTGGCTATCCTGAAGTATTTTAAAATAAACAACAGTGACATTGTTGATACGACGTTGAAAACCCAGAAAAATCCTCTGGAGCAACTCCAGGCCCTTATGCTCAGCCATTTTAAACTATTTGAAGAGAAACCGAGCCTGGCATCGGTTATTTTTGCTGAGGAGATTTTTCAGAACGATAATCGCTTATCAGAAATGGTTTACACCATTATGCAGGGTAACGAGCAATTAATGATCAAAACTATTGAAAAAGGTCAGGAAACCGGTATCATTCGTAACGATATAGGCAGTGAACGCATCGCCCTGATTATCATGGGTATGCTGAGATTAACAATCACGAAATGGCGCCTCTCCGGTTATGAATTTGATCTGGTAAAAGAAGGTATCGCCAACTGGAGAGCTATTCAATCACTGTTGAAACCATAAAAAATTTATATTTTATGTAAGTAAGTATTAACAGACATTTACCAAGGAGTGCAAAATGAAACATAAATGGCAGTATATTTACTTAGGTCTGTTGGCGTCTATGACAGTTGGACTGCATATTTTAACAGCCCAGAACCAGCTAAGCCTCAAAGATGCTTTAGAAGAAGCTATGCAGAAGAACCCTACCCTTGCCAGCCTGGAAGAAAATGTATCGGCTGCAAAAGCAGAAGTTTGGACCTCACGCACCGGACATTTCCCGGTCATTGCCGCCAACGGCAACTATACCCGTTTTGAGGAACCCAACATAATAACACCTATCCATGAGGTCGGTGTCTTTCCACCCCTTGATGACCGCATCTACGAAGGCAATATTCAGGCCCGGGTACCGATTTTCAATGAGGGGCGCACCCTAATGGCGACCCGGACGGCTAAAACGGACCTGGCCACTGCCCAAGCACAACATACGGAAAAGATCATGGGTATAATGCAAAATGTTACTATTCTGTATTTAAAAGCATACCGGTTAAGGGATCAACAACAATTTGTACACCGGCAGTTGCAGGCCCTCAGGCAACGTTATTATGAAGTAAAAATGCGTGTTCAGGAGGGCCGTCAATCAACAAACGAATTAGCATTACTG
>WJIP01000335.1 GCA_014730185.1 Caldithrix sp.
AAAAAAAAGTGCAAGATGAAAAACAGAAAAATGAGGCCCCATCCCCATGAAACATTTTGCATTGATTGGTGAACGTGAGAAGGATTTTTACATTTTTTACAACCATTTTAATCATAATGATATTCATTATTCCTGGATCAATTCCGCTGATAATATTACAAAAGTAATTGTGGATGAAAAACCCGATATAGCGTTTGTTATTGGAGATGATCTGGAACAGATGTTGCAGTGGGTACAGGCCATTAAAGACGCATATTATAAAATTCCTTTTGTCTGTTTTATCCCGCACTTCGAGTGGAAAAAGCGTGAGACGCTTTGGCAGGCCGGTGCATCCGAACTCGTGCAATTACCGGTCATGAAAAAAGAATTGGAACATATACTCAACACCTTCATTCCGTTGAAGACAGAACCTTACAAAAATGATCCATCTATCGTGGGATCGTTAGAAGATTTTAGGCTGCTGGATTTAATACAAGCTTTTGAAGAGGCGGATAAAACCTGTGTTATCGAATTGGAAAAGAATGTTCAAAAGGGTAAAATTTACATAAAAAACGGCCGCATTATTGATGCCGTTCACCAATCCAAAGATCCATTAGAGGCCATTAAAATTTTATCAACATGGATCACTGGAACGTTCAAAGTTAGCGAGCTAACCGAATATCATAAACAGCGTCTGCATTTGGATAACCAGCAGATTTTATTGGAGTGCCTGAATACCATCAACGATTTACAGAAAATTCGTAAAGAATTACCTGCACCGAATCGACTTTATTATGCTTCACCTGTTATAGATTATGAAGAACTGGGACCCAGTGATCGCCAAGCCGTCTTAAAATTTAAAAAAGGTTTATCGATAAATGATTTCCTGGAGATTGTACCGGATAATCCGGTAAAAATGATTCAAAAAATTATTAAATGGTTGAAGCAGGAAATTATTGTCAACGAAGCTCGTTTTGAGCAACTCACAGAAAAACTTGAAAGAGAACAGGCCCAATCCGGATTTGTTAAAATGGTGAATCGTTTGTTGGGTAAAAGAGGTCAGGAGTTTGCCGTATCGCAGCAATCATCTGGTAACGAGGAAAATGACCAAAAAATAGAACGGTTAGAAATAAAAGATGCCATGTTTCTGGATAAGCAACGATTGGAACGTTTTAAAAACTTTTTGGAGACCCGCTAGTGATTGATATTTTGGAAATCCCGGTTCTTTCGGAACGTGAAAAACTTACGCATCAGCTCTTTGAAGGCATTGAAAGCGATTTTGACCGAAAATACCGTGGATTCCGCCATCTGGAGTGTACTTTGAATGACGACGAAACATTCAGCGTTTATTTTTATATTCTGGATCATTTCATTGGTCAGGAAGCCTATGTTTTATGGGATAGAATGATTCCCAAATCGCCTTTTTGCTGGTTTGTTTATGACAATGAACAACCCGAGTTCTCGGAAATGTATAATGCGTATATCAACCGGTTCCGCACTCCGCTGCTGCTGGTAAGTCCTGAATCTGGAAGTATCCCTGAAGGACCGCCGGGAAACGAGGCTGAAAATCCGTTTTCCAATCACGTTAACATTCAATATGATCCGGAAAATGAAGCTTATCTGCGTTACCTTATCAGCCAATCAATTGAAAAAGTTCTGTAGATGTTGGTTAATCAGCTAACCACTATCTAACACAAATCTAATTGATTCCTAAACTTTTCTGATAACTTAATGTATTTGACTATTTTAATGTATAACCAGTGAGACTTCAATGAATAAAGCTAAAATATTTGTTGTGGATGATGAAGAAGATATTCTGGATTTAGTGGAATATAATCTGCAAAAAGAAGGCTACAGGGTTAGCCGATTTACCTCGGGTGAAGATATCCTCAATAAAACGCAGCACGATCCGCCGGATTTAATACTACTGGACTTAATGCTACCGGGCTTGGATGGAATGGAAGTATGCCGTATTCTGAAGCGTAATCCTAATCTAGCCTCAATTCCCATCATTATGCTTACAGCAAAAGGTGAAGAATCGGATATTGTCACGGGCCTGGAGATGGGTGCCGATGATTATATCCCCAAGCCCTTTAGTCCTAAGGTTCTGGTAGCCCGTGTAAGAACGGTGCTTCGGCGACAGTCAAAAAATAACCTCAGCGATCAGGAGGTGCTTCATGTGTTCAATATGAAAATTCATCCCGGACGCCATGAGGTACTGGTCGATGATTATAACATTGAACTAACCTATACTGAATTCAGATTATTGCATTTTCTAGCTCAACGCCCTGGGTGGGTGTTCACCCGATACCAGATTGTGGATGCTTTAAAGGGTGAAGATTATCCCGTTACCGAACGTTCGGTAGATGTACAAATCGTAGGTTTACGTAAAAAGCTGGGTAAAGCCGGAAAAAATATTGAAACGGTAAGAGGTGTCGGTTACCGCTTTAAAGAAGAGAAATGACATTGCGGCGCATTTTTTATCAAATTTTCATCTCATTTTTTATCATCATAATACTGGCTCTTATAACAGTTACCTGGTATTCTAGAGACCTTGCAAAAAATTTTTACCTATCCAATACCTCCGACAATTTAAAAGATCTGGCCAAAGTTGTAGCGGCGCAAATTGAAGAAGATTTATCTCTACAACAATACGCTCGTATCAAGCGAAAAATGAATAATCTGGGCCAGGTTTCTGAAACCCGTATTACGGTAATCCTACCGAATGGCAAGGTATTGGCGGACACCGATGAGGATCCCGGTGTAATGGATAATCATATCAACCGTCCCGAGGTGCAGCAAGCATTGGAAGATGGCGAGGGGAGTTCTATCCGGTTTAGCAATACTATCGAAATTCATCTCATGTACAAAGCTTTAAAAATGCAATCATCAGATGGTGAAACACTAGCTATTGTACGCACGGCATTACCGATAGAAGATATTGAAACCACCTTGGAAATTATCCAAAATCGGATTTTAACAGCAGGTTTAATAGTAGCTATAATAACGGCTCTTCTGGGCTGGTTTACATCACGACGTATTAGTAAGCCCCTGGAACTAATGACTAAAGGTATTCAGCATTTCGGGGAGGGAAAGCTGGATACCCGTTTACCAAATGTTAAAAATCATGAAGTAAACCAGTTGGCCGAAGCTTTGAATGAAATGGCCGGTCAATTAAATGAGAAAATTAAAACGATCGAACTACAGAAGAGCGAGTTGAAAACCATTTTGGATAGTATGGCCGAAGGTGTGTTAGCGGTTAATTGTGAAGAAAAAGTTATCATGATCAATGCCGCAGCCAGACAATTGCTGGGTATAGATGGCAAACACGTGCATGACCGCTATATCCAGGAGGTGAGCCGTAATACGCAATTACAAAATATTATTAACAGAACATTGCAAAGCGGAAAATTCATAGAAGATGAGATAATCATGCGCAGGACGGAAATCCGCTATGTGCAGACTCATGGAACGCGCCTGAATTCGGAAATGGGACAAACCATAGGTGCATTGATTGTGATGAATGATGTGACCCGGTTAAGACGTCTGGAACAAGTACGAAGAGATTTTGTGGCTAATGTATCGCATGAAATCCGTACGCCGCTGACATCCATTAAGGGATTTGTAGAAACCCTTTACGACGGAGCAATCGAACATCCGGAAACGGCGCGTAAATTTCTCGATATTATTACCCGACAGGCCAATCGGTTAAACGCTATTATCGATGATTTGATGGCCTTAGCTAATCTGGAACAGGATGAAGAACGAGCTGCGATACAATTCGAAATAAAAGCTGTAAAAGATGTGATGGACAGTGCGGTGGAGATATGTCAGCCCTCAGCCTCACAAAAAAACATTCATTTGACCATTGAATGCGATGGTCAACTATCCGTAAGTATGAACCCTATGCTTTTAGAACAGGCTCTGGTAAATTTAATTGAAAACGCGGTTAAATATAGTCCGAACGGAACGCATATTAAACTGGCATGTGATACCGATGCCCAGTGGGCTCATCTCACTGTGCAGGATGAAGGCATCGGGATTCCCAAAGAACATATTGCCCGCATATTTGAACGCTTCTACCGGGTAGACAAAGCCCGCAGCCGTAAACTTGGCGGCACGGGTTTGGGATTGGCTATTGTCAAACACATCGTCAAACTGCACAATGGTAAACTATCGGTAGACAGTTTGGTAGGTAAAGGAAGTACCTTTAATATGTATTTACCTCTTTCTTGATATTTACTATTAATAAACGGTCTTATCATCACTATAAAGATTTCATCCATTCGACATCGATAATCAACCTGAATCGGCTTTGTTTTTTGGGTTAAAACCTGTATTTTAATCATGCAGAAATTAAATGAAGATTATTAAGGCATGTCAAACTGCATTCATCAATTATTGAGAAAAAAATAGAAACACCAAATTAGATTCGCTTCTAAAGGGAAAGATATGACAACGTTCGGCAAATCAGTAATGATTCTTCTAGCTTTTATTTTAATGAGTGTTCATGCAACTGACACACCAAAATATATGAACCAATTGGTAGGATCCGCATTTCTTGAAAATAAGTCGTACAGTATATTAAAAGAAATGTGTGATTTGTATGGCGGACGATTAGCCGGTACCGAACCTAACGAAAAAGCCATAGCCTTACTCAAAGATAGTTTGCAATCGTTAGGCTGTTCGCCCAAACTCGAGCGTTTCAGAATGCCGGGTTGGCGACGTATGCAGGATGAGGTGATGATGCTGCAGCCTCTTAAAAGAAAACTCAGAGCGGCGGCCTTGGGATATGTGCAAAAAAAGCCCACATTTGAGGCCGAAGTGGTTTTTATTGGTTTCGGCCTAAAAAGCGAATTTGAATCTGCAGAGTGTCGGGATAAAATTGCTTTGGTTACTTCGGAACGTTACAAAGGTACGGAGAAAAGACCTTATCGTTTTGAAGTGATCCGCAGGGCTGCACAGAACAGCTGTAAGGCTGTACTGTTCATCAATCGTAAACCCGGAGAGCTTTTACTTGCCGGAACCGGTAGTTTTCAGGGTGAACCAACACCAGTACCGGCTTACTCCATCACCTATGAAGAGGGCCAATGGATAAATCGATTGCTTGAGGATGGCCGGGAAGTCAAATTATCTGTGACGACTGAATCTTATTGCCAGCCAATTGAAAGTTCCAATATCAGGGTAAAGATTCCAGGGCAGCATGAGGACAAAATCGTGATCGGTGCTCATATCGATAGCTGGGATTTGGGTCAGGGTGGCATCGATAATGGATTGGGGACAGCCATATTATTCGAGCTGGCCAGGTTGTTCCAGAATATCCATCCGCAGAGTAATTATACCGTGGAATTTGTTTGGTTCAATGGTGAGGAACTGGGTCTGTGGGGATCGAAACGATACGTGCAGCGACACAGGGAGGATCCCATCAAAATGATGATGAATCTGGATATGACGGGTACGCCCACCGGATTCAACGTAATGGGTTTTGATGAATATATGCCTGTTTTCGAGCAAATTCTCGATCAACTTAATGCCCTGGATTTAAAGAGAGGAGTGGTTAGCAGGCCATGGATCAATTCTGATCATTCGCCTTTTATGCTGGCTGGTATTCCCTCGATCACGCCTTTAGCCCACCTGGATGATACAATGGTTAAATATTATCATTCATTTGGAGATACATTTGATAAAGTCGACAAAACTTATCTGGCCGAGGCTTCTGCCGTGCTGGCGATAACAATCAGTTATTTGGCCAATAATACCGAAATTGACTGGAAACGCTTAAGCTCAGACGAGACCAGAAATCTAATGATTAAGCACAACCTGAAAGATCAATTACAGCGACAAGGGGCATGGCCGTTTAACTGATGGTAGTCCGTTAAGAAGTGACCGAATGAAGAAATCTTTATTCATTTTGAAGCGTTTAATCAAATGATTTAAGGAAAATTCCAAGATTGCTAAGGGGCTTATGATAATTATCGGGAGCAAAAGATCATTTGGTGCTCTCAGTCACAGATAATGACCGGTTCTCAATGCTTATTTAAAAAAGTGATAAAAAATGACGATAATGGGAATTAAAAGAAAGTTCAGGGAAGAAATGCAACACACCATATTGTACCTTTTAATCTTTTCGCTTGTAACCGGCATCTCGCAGGGTGATAGCATTCCAATGAGCAAGTTAGTAGATTATCAGTCTTATGTGCAAAAGGCCGATAGTTTATACAGCAACGAACAATTCAACCAGGCGCTGCGGAGGTATGAAACAGCTTCCGCAGTGGACGATTCCGATCCGGTTTTGAAATTTAAGATAGCTTATTCCTTGTATAGAACGGACCAACATGATAGCAGTGCAGTTCTTTTTAATAAACTTAGAAAAGAAACTTCGTTCCTGCCTTTATATAATTACTATTTTTACCTCAAAAGCCTCTGGCAAAATAAAAACCACCGTAATGCATTGGAAGAGAGTATCGATTTTATTAAATCTTATCCTAAACGCTCGTTGAGCGATAGCCTTATCATTCCCGTAGCTGAAAAACTTTTTGCCGATCGTAAATACGATGAGGCTCGTTACTATTATCAATTGGCTCGTAAAAAAAATATTAATAAACAAAAACATCCGGACTACCATATCCAGTCGGCTATGTGCCTATATAAGGTGAATAACATAAAAAGTGCCAGAGACGAATTTTATCAAATTCTCAAAAGATACGCTGGCGCCCGCAGAACACTGGCATTTAGTCAATGGCTGTTTGAAAATGAACCACAATTTTACAAAGAACACTTTTTTAATATCGTTGATGTTTATTTTGCTAATGGTAAATCCTCTTCAATTCGCCATGAACTGGAAGAGTTTGTCAAAACCGTAAATGATCCTATGAAAAAAGAAAAGGGCAGATATTATCTTATCAAACATTACTATCAACAGGGAAGATATACCAAAGCCCTGTATGGCTTCAAAAATTTACTAAACGATCTGAAAAATAAAAGCTTAGAGCCATATATTAGACTCTATTTTGCCCGGATACATTACCGTCTTGGTAATGATCAGCAGGCTATTGATGCTTATGTTGAATATGCAAAACGCTATCCCAGAAGGCGTATTTCACCAGAAGCTGTTTGGAAATCCGCCTGGATATATGAGGAAATGCATCAATTGGATGAGGCATTGAAACTCTACCAATTCATCAGGAAACGCTGGCCTCGCAATACCTATGCCTATGAAAGTTGGTTTAGGGAAGGATTTACCCATTACCGTCTCGGTAATTATGAAGAAGCCGACCGTATCTTCAATGCTATCCGTTTCCGAAAATTACATGACAGCCATGTAAATCGGGCACAATATTGGGCGGCGCTATGTCGTGAAGTGAACGGCGATACGATAACGGCCAAGCGTTTGCATGCAGGTCTGGCTGAAAATCTATGGGATGATTACTATACGATGAAAAGTTATTTGCTGCATAAAGCCCATCTGGACTCTACCCTGGATATGATTGAGACCTTTAAATCAAGTTCCAGACCATTAACTTTTTATGGAACGGGATATGCCAACCTGTTACCCCATTTTAAAGAAGCCTTCCGGGTCAGGGAATTGTTAAATGATGCATATGCTTTGGCAGCTCTGGAAGACATCAAGTTAAAGGCTGATTCACGGCAGGAATGGATAGCCGTTGCCGAGATATACAAAAAATTTGGTGACTACCATCGCGCATTTCAAATGTATGACTACATTAATAATAAATATTATCGCGATTTACCCTATACACATAAGGCCTTTATGCTTAAGGAACGGTTCCCATATTTTTATGAGGGACAAGTTAGTAAATATGCCAGGCGATATAATCTGGAAAGTGAGTTAATTTTTGGGATCATCAAACAGGAAAGTGTTTTCGATAACAGGGCACGCTCCTGGGCCAATGCTTTTGGATTAATGCAGCTTATTCCGGCCACTGCTAACGATATGGCCCGATTAGCCAGCATCCGTCTCAGATCCAATGATCAATTATACCAACCGGATTTGAATGTACATTTGGGATCTTTATATCTCAAACAATTACACAATATTTTTGACGGCAACAAATACAAAATGCTGGCCGCGTATAATGGCGGGCCTCATCGTGTTAAACGGTGGCAAAAATTGCCGGACTCCAGCCAAATGGATGTGTTTATTGAGAATATCGAATTTCGGGAAACGCGCAATTATGTCAAACGCGTAATGAAAAATTACTGGGCCTATAAACTGCTAAACAATGATTTCCAGATAAACAGTAATGATATGATAATTGGTTATCTGGATTAACGTTGTCTGGTTATAATATTTAGATTTTTATTTCGAAAATCAGAACGTTCGGACGAATTTCAAAAAGCTTCATTTCCGTATGATCAGCCTCTTAATTATTCGACTAATATTGTTTTAACCTTGATCTGTGAATGCAGGGTACGATGCACGGGACATTTATCCGCTATCTCCAATAAACGTTGCCGTTGTTCATCCGATAATTCGCCTTCAAGCTCAATGCTGCGCTCAATAAAATCGATTTTGCTGGATCGGTTTTCATTCTGCTCACAATCTTCACAATGAATTTTTTGGTGATCCAAATGAACTTTGATCTCCTTAACATCCCAGCGTTTACGATCGGCATACATCCGCAGCGTCATCGATGTACATGCTCCTAAACCAGCTACCAGATAATCATAAGGATTTGGACCATAATCATTACCTCCAACCGATTCCGGTTCATCGGCAACAAGCTGATGAACACCTGCTTTTATTTCTGTGGTGAAACCCGATTCTCCTGTTCGGACCGCAACCTGATTTTGCGATTTTAGAGCATCGCGTTTGGGAATTTGGATATATCGCTGTGCCCAATTTCCAATCATCTGCCCGGCGTAAAACGAATCTTCCTTTTTCGAGAGTAAATGATCGGCACCATCCAGTGTAATAAAACTTTTGGGGTGTTTGGCGGCCTGATAAATCTGTGCGGCATTATCAATGCCAACGGTGGTATCCTGAGGAGAATGCATAATCAACAAAGCTTTGCGCAGCTCGGCAAGTTGTTTGCTTAACTTAACGGATTTGATGTCATCCAGAAATTGTTTTTTAATTTCAAACGGCCTGCCACCAATGGAGACGGTAGCCGTCCCTTTTCGTTCAATAGTTTCCACACTATCCTGCAACAAATGTTTCACATGTTCGGGTTCAAACGGGGCTCCTATGGTTGTCACCGCTTTAACCGACTCCAGGTACTTGGAAGCCAGCAGAACGGCAGAGCCACCCAGGGAATGGCCAACCAAAAGCACGGGTGCTTGGTAGTGTTCTGCCAGATAACCGGCTGCATCTACCAAATCATTAACATTGGACGAAAAATTGGTATCCGCAAAATCGCCTTCACTTTCCCCCAGTCCGGTAAAATCAAATCGTAATACGGCAAAACCATTACGCGTTAAGCCATTGCTTATATTACGCACGGCATTCAGGTTCTTGGAGCAGGTAAAACAATGGGCAAACACAGCAAAATGATGAGGTTGCTGGTCAACCGGAAATTCGAGACGGGCTGCCAACTCCTGGCCTTCACGATTGGTAAAATTGATTTTTTGTGTTTTCATAGCTTATCATCCTATATTTATTAATTTTCTGAGTTCGCCTTGTTACAAGAAATTTTAGCAGTCCAATATTTCCGCAATACTATAGGCTATGTGCATTTGATATAAACGTTATAAAACCCAGTGGACTCGGAACTATTCGTTGAGGAATTAATAGGGTTGAGCAAAAAATGATCAAGACACATCAATTTGTGCCCAAGCTGCATAGAATAACGAAAGATGTGGTTTTTCAAAATTCATTTATTTTTGATTGATTTTGAGTGTGTAAAATTTATCCGTGTCTTTTACGTAAAACTTCCATAATATCCGATAAGGGGACGTCCAGGGCCTTATTGAGTACCAACAGGTGATACAGTAAATCGGCGGCCTCTTCTTTGTAGCGTTCGGTGTTTCCACCCACAGCGTCAATAACCGTTTCGGTAGCTTCTTCGCCGACTTTTTGGGCGATTTTAGGAATACCTTTTTGCAATAAGGTTGATGTGTAAGATTCCGGACGGGGATTACGTTTCCGATCTTCGATAACCGATTCCAGAGTCATCAAAAAACCAACATTGCCTGTATTTGATTCATCAAAGCAAGTATCTCTGCCGGTGTGGCATACGGGTCCGTGTGGATGAACCTTAATCAACAACGTATCTTTATCGCAGTCTTCGATAATTTCAACCACATCCAGAAAATGGCCGGAAGTTTCACCTTTGGTCCACAGTTTTTGACGGGAACGGCTAAAAAAGGTAACTTGCCCATTTTGTCGTGTTTCCTGCAAGGCTTCCTTGTTCATATACCCCAGCATTAACACTTTTAAAGTTTGTGCATCCTGAATGATAGCGGGTATAAGTCCGTTTTGTTTACTGAAATCGATTTTCATAAGCGTACCGTTATATTTTTGGATTTTAAATAATGTTTTAAATCCGGTATGGGAATTTCACCAAAATGGAAGACGCTGGCAGCTAAAGCAGCATCGGCCGCACCTTGCTCAAACACTTCGTAAAAATGTGTCATCGAGCCTGCGCCTCCGGAAGCAATAACCGGAATGGACAGAGAAGTGGACAGCCTATGGGTAATTTCGATAGCGAAGCCGTCCCGGGTTCCATCATGATTCATTGAGGTAAGTAAAATTTCACCGGCACCACGTTCAGCAGCCTCTGCTGCCCATTCCATCGTTTTAAGCGCGGTAGGTTTTCGACCACCGTGTATATAAACCTCCCATTGCTGGTTTTCAGAATGCGTATCAATAGCCAGTACCACACATTGACTACCGAAACGGCGGGCCAGGGTATCGATCAATTCCGGATTTTTTACGGCAGCCGAGTTGATGGTCACCTTATCCGCTCCTGCATTTAAGAGTTCGGAAACATCATTTTCTGTGCGTATCCCGCCACCAACAGTGAAGGGAATATTGACATTTAGGGCAATATCTTTAACCAGCTGCACAAAAGTGGGCCGTTCTTCAATAGTGGCTGTTATATCCAGAAATACCAATTCATCAGCACCTTCTGCAGCGTAACGTTTTCCTAAATCCACGGGATTACCGGCTTCGCGGATATCTACAAATTTAATGCCTTTAACCGTAGTCCCGTCTTTAATATCCAGACAGGGGATGATACGCTTGGTCAGCATAAAAATTCCTTTAAATGGTTTAAATGAATATTGCCTTCATAAAGGGCTTTACCGATAATGACTCCGTCGATATTCATTTCATTTAATGCATAAATATCTGCCAGGGATGCAACACCTCCGCTGGCAATTACATTTATAACCGGCCATTTATTTTTAATGCTTTCATATAGATCGAATGCCGGACCGATCATCTTACCGTCTCTGGAAACATCCGTACAAATAACTGAACTTATCCCTCTTGTGCTAAAACGATGGATAAAGTCATCCAGTAACAAATC
>WJIP01000336.1 GCA_014730185.1 Caldithrix sp.
GAAATAACCGGTATGGATGTCCAATCGGTCAAACCCATAGAATCAGCCAGTTTCTCCTTTGCCTATGAATTTTACAATGAAAATTTAGCCCGGCAGGCCCGGGAAATTTTCAACAACCTACCCGACGGCATCAAACTGATGGATTATCATCCATATGAAGAAAAGGATGAACAAGGGGCCGGCATTGAAGCGTATTCACCACTACATGAATTTACATCAAGAGCTAAGGGTACGGTATCGGGAGAATTTGAAACCGTATTGGATCTTTATCTGAAAATAAAACGCAGTGAGCTTTCCGAATCTATAATATGTGATACCGTTCGCTTGTCCTTGGAAAAATAACAAAAAAAGGCAGGTTGCCGAAGGTGGACACCTGCCTTTAATATTCTTAATTATTGTTTCAATTCTTCTATCATCTTAGGGACAACCTCGAACAAATCCGCTACAATACCATAGTCGGCCACCTTAAAAATTGGCGCTTCCGGATCTTTGTTGATCGCTACGATATACTTCGATGACGACATTCCTGCCAAATGCTGAATCGCTCCGGAGATGCCGACGGCAATATATAGACTGGGTGAAACGGTTTTACCGGTTTGCCCTACCTGTTCATCGTGCGGTCTCCATCCGGCATCCACTGCTGCTCTGGAAGCACCATTAGCAGCGCCCAGGACCTGTGCCAGATTTTCAATAAGGTGCCAATTATCCGGGCTTTTCAAGCCGCGTCCTCCCGAGACAACAATATCGGCCTCGGTTACATCCAGCTTGCCTTTGGCTCCGCTTACAATTTCTTGCACGACTGTTTTGAACTCACCGGTTTCCGCCGGCAATTTTTCCATTTCCGCTGTAACAGGATTATGCTCAGCTTGATAAACATTGGGCCGAATGGTTAGCACCTTAACATCCGATTGCAGCCGAACGGTGGCCAAAACTTTTCCGGCATACATGGGTCGAACAACCTTGAGCTGGTCTCCATCCATTTCAACAGTGGTACAATCGTTGGCCACGGCTGCATTCAAAATACTTCCCAACCGGGGTGCCAGATCTTTACCGGTGGCTGTAGCTCCCATCAATACAATATCAGCTTGATGTTCTTTTACCGCTTGAGCAATAATCTCAGCATATCCGTCGGGTGAATATTTATCAAACGATTCATTTTGATAAAACTTAATTTTTTCTGCTCCGTACTTTTGCAGGTCTTCTTCTAAGTTAGCAATATTCCCGCCTACAACAACAACCTCAAATGGCTGGCCCAGTTGTCGGGCCAATGAAATGTTTTCATAGGTGATTTTTCTAATCCGCCCTTCTCGATGTTCGGCGATGACTAATATTTTCATAGTTTTGAGTTCTCCTGTTTTACTCGATACTGCTATTCGATTTAGATTACTTTAGCTTCTTCGCGCAACAAACGCAGTAATTCAGGAACCGCATCCGCGCTATCCCCGACGATTTTGCCCGGTTCTTTCTGCGGGGGATAATGAAAATCCACAACGCTCATTTGCTCTTCATTCAATTCAGCATGTTTTTCCTCAATGGTTATTTTTTTAGCACGCATTATGCCTTTTAAAGCCGCATAACGGGGTTCATTTAGACCTCTTTGAGCACCGATTACTGTAGGTAAAGAACATTCAATTATTTCATGCCCACCATCGATTTCGCGTTCAGCTTTAACTTTTCCATCCCCAACTTCGAGTTTAACCACAACATTCACAGCCGGTAAATTTAATTTTTGACCCAAAATGGACGGGATTTGCGAATGATCGTCATCAATTGCTTGTTTACCGGTTAGAATCAAATCATACGAATCTTCTTTAAGGACACTGGCCAAGGCTTCGGCTATTTCGAAGGGGTCATCCGGATTCTTGTCACACTCGATGTGTATAGCCTTATCCGCACCCATGGCCAGAGCGGTTCGAATGGCCGATTTAACCCGATCGGGACCCAGGGAAATTACGGTTACCTCCCCCTCGTTGGCCTCTTTAATCTTGAGCGCTTCTTCAACCGCAAATTCATCGTAAGGATTAAGGATAAACTGAATATCATCTTCAATCACTTCTGAATGGTCATCGCTTAATTTTATCCGGGTTTCCGTATCCGGAACTTGTTTAACACACACAGCAATTTTCACATTTGCCTCCTACAATTTTATTGAAATATAATATATTCTCTCACTGAATAAACATTGCCTTTGTATTTTAAATCTATTGTTTCAAACGATTTTACACGAATCATATTCCATCATTTTATTCACCCGCATTGTACGGATATTGACCGAACTCCGCCATTTGTCCGGCAATTTCGATCATATCCGAATCGTTGTTGTTATCAATCATCAATAAATTTCGACGCACTCTACGCCATGCCTGTTCACTAAACGTTATGCATATTCTGATTTCGTTCCGGCATTTATCCGCACCTTTTTTCTGAATAAGGGTGTCGACTCTGGAAATCGTGGCAATCATTGCATATAAATCCATCATTGAATCGGCCAGTCTTTCCTGAATTAACTCCCTGTTTATAATTTTTCTGCCATTGTGTACCAGGGCTCGTTCGGCAGCAAAATGCGTATTTTTTGCCCAGGTTTCAAAATTTACCTTGGCTTTATCCAGCGATGGATGTACCTCCCGTATACGTTCGGTCGTCACTCGTCCCTTAAGCCATTTTGTTGCATAATCGGTTAACACGCCAAATCCTTTTATGGGACCTTTGAGGGCATTTCCTATTTTTTTAAGATACTCACCCCGTTCCTGAATTCCCGCTAAAGCTACAAACATCCGCAATATTTCATTCGTTCCTTCAAAGATCATATTAATACGGCTATCACGGAGCATCTTTTCGTAAGGATTTTCTCGCATGTACCCCATTCCGCCCACCATTTGAATACATTCATTAATACCAGTCCAGGTCACTTCCGTGGCCATAATTTTACACATGGCCGATTCCAGCGAATAGTCTACATCACCGCGATCTACCATCGCTGTGGTCAGGTATACCATGCTTTCCGCAGCAAAGATATCGATAGTCATTTGGGCTACTTTTTTCCGGATCTGCTCAAATTCAATTAAATTTTTTTTGAATTGGTTACGCTCTTTAACATGTTTAAGGCTTTCCCTGAACATGGCTTTTAAGGAGCCCAGTGTCCCCCCCGCCAATCCCAGGCGTCCGGAATTGAGCACATGCATAGCAACTTTAAAGCCTTTGCCCGGTTCTCCCAAACGATTCTCGACGGGAATTTCTACGTCTTCAAAGAATACTTCGGTGGTTGACGTAGCCCTTAA
>WJIP01000337.1 GCA_014730185.1 Caldithrix sp.
GGCCAGAGCTTCGCCTTCAATGTCTTCGGCAATAATTAAAAGCGGTTTACCCATCTGGGCCAGTTTTTCCAGCAGAGGTAGAAGATCTTTCATAGCACTGATTTTTTTATCATGAATCAGAATATGGGCGTCTTCCAGATGAGCTTCCATTAATTGCGTATCGGTTACGAAGTAGGGCGAAACAAATCCGCGGTCAAATTGCATACCTTCCACCACATCCAGAGAGGTTTCGATGGATTTGGCTTCTTCAACGGTAATAACACCATCCTTGCCGACTTTATCCATAGCATCGGCAATGAGATTACCTATGCTGTGATCATTGTTGGCCGATATAGAACCCACCTGAGCGATTTCAGTTTTACCGGACACATCCCGGGACATGGTGTTAAGATGGGCCACTACTTTTTTAACGGATTCGTCAATACCACGTTTTATAGCGGTGGGGTTAGCACCGGCCGTTACGTTTTTCAATCCATGTTCAAAAATGGCCTGCGCCAATATGGTCGCCGTGGTTGTACCGTCACCGGCCACATCACTGGTTTTGGAAGCCACTTCACGTACCATGCGAGCGCCCATATTTTCGAAGGGATCGCTCAGTTCAATTTCCTTGGCTACCGTTACGCCGTCTTTGGTAATGGTTGGGGCGCCAAATTTTTTATCAATAACCACATTGCGCCCTTTGGGACCCAATGTTATTTTAACCGCTTTGGCCAGAAGGTCCACTCCTTTTTTAATTTTCAGGCGGGCAGCAGCATCATATTCAATGATTTTAGGCATTTTATTTTCCTCAAATGGTTAGTTTAAAACGGCTAAAATATCATCTTCTTTGATAATCAGATACTCTTTATCTTCGATTTTAATCTCGGTCCCCGAGTATTTGGCATGAAGAATGATATCATTTTGTTTAACATCAAGCGGAAGACGCTGGCCCTCCTTGTTTACTCTACCGGGCCCTACAGCTACCACTTTACCTTTCATGTTTTTTTCTTTAGCCGTATCCGGTACGATGATACCGCCGGCGGTCTTTTCTTCATCGGAAACGGGTTCAATTAAAACATTGTCATGCAATGGTTTGATGTTCATGTTCAATTCCTCCAAATTATTAAGATGATGATTGATTTATTAAATTGTTTGGTTTGAATCGTTTAGGGCATGCTATGCAAAGCTTGCACAATTTGAACCCTAACAGCGGTCGATCACTTTGTAACCTTGAAGTCGTTCGCATAAAAAATTCATAAGACAAACCTTGTGCCAATTATTATAATTGTAATATATACAACAGATTAATAAACATGAGCTGGATAGCCATGTCCAAAATGTCACACAGAAATCTGCCAAAAAGTATAAGCTTGTTAAAAATGTCACACCTTTTATGTACAGGCGTATAACATGGGCATGATATAACAAGGATTATGTTGGTAAGGTACATACAACTGTGTAGAAAATAACGCTTTTAATTTGCTCGCTACAAAAATTTTCTTAATTTGTACATATATCTTTTTTTGTATAAGGAGCAATTGGATGCTGAGATTAAGTCTGCCGCTGATGTTTATTTTAATTGTTTATACCAGCGCTTTCGGTCAGGCCCAATCCTGGACTTTTGTAACCTATGAGGACCAACCGTATTCTGAAGTGGTACTGTATCAAGTATCCGCCGACTCGCTTTATGTAAAAGCCTTTGGTAAAATACATGCCGTTCATATCGATTCCATAAAATACATGAAACGCAAACGGGAATCGTACGCCGGGAGGGGATTCATTACAGGTATGATCACCGGCGGAGTTCTGGCTAACCGCATAGCGGTTAACTCCGGATATGAAAATGGTTTTTTGGGTGGATTTGCTTATGGCGTCGAAATCATTATCGGTACGGCAGCCGGTATCATTGGCGGAGGAATTTTGGGATATGCCCTTGGTTCAGGTTTCAGTAAAGATGAATTTTATGATTTTAGCACCCGTAATCTGCAAGAGAAAAAAACTTTGTTAACCAAGTTGCTGAACCGATCATACGGTGATGAATAATGATATGTAAGTTCAGCGGACCTATTTTATAATATTACCTGTATGTTTAATGCTATATCTAAAATATATAAATTTTCGTTTGTCTTTAACATAACCAATGGCTTTCTTGATTGTTTTGCATAAATGGATAAGTCATCAACTATTTGGATAAGATTGACTAAAAATAATAGAAGGATTTAAAAATCATGCTTAGTTGGAAGTTGATTAAAGTATTCTTGTATAATCTGCTCTTGCCAATTTCCCTTTTTGCCCAGTTTATCGATTTGAATCCTGTTAGTCTGGGAAATGAACAGTTTCCACAGGCCCAAATAAAAAGTTTCACAACCGGTAATTTGGGCTTCGGTACAAGAGTCCAAATTTATAACCCAAAATATTTATCTTCCCCTAAAATGTTTCACATTTATTTATCGTTTAATCACCATATACAATCCCAAAGGCAATATAAAGTTGATAACGTATCGCTGAAGCTCGCCAGACAAAGACCTTCGTGGGCCCCGCATATAAGCGCCAAAATTGTATCCGGAAATTATAACATCAATTTAACTTATTGTAAACTTTTGTCCTTTAATCGCAGATTTACCGGAAAATATACTTACGAATTTTATTCTTCTAAAGGTATTCTATTATTGGAATTTGTAGATCCAGAGCAACAAGCAATGCATCACAGCCTGCAGATTGCCCTTTCCAGAAAGCTATCTGAAGCAGCCTTAATAACAGCAGGGATGCGTTCCAACTCTTTTAAATTGAAAACAGAAAATCAGGAGTCCATTAAGTTTGTTGAGTTCCTATCACCTGTTATCAGTAATCTGCAATATTTCCTTTCGGTAAACTATGCAAAGCCCCATTATGAAGCCTGTATTCTATTGAGAACACAAAACGCCATGAATGAGTTAAAAGGCAATGGTTTTTCCGAAGGATATAATCTTTCGTTTGAAAACAAGCCGTTCGTTTCTTACCCCGGACTGCTCGGTTAAGGACTGCAATACCAGGTTTACAAAGATTTGAAAATCAATGTAGAAATGTCACATGAATTTTTTTTTGTCAACCAAGGTTATTACCAAAATGATGCATTTATGAGCGGCCACAGCGTTTTTAATGCGGTATCGCATTTAGGATTTAATTACACAATTTACGATTCTTTACGTTTTGGATTTCTTTATTCCAAATATTTAAAATATGATGATGAGTTTACGCTTGGAAATGAAATTTCATATTTGATTTATCCTCAAAACAATCCACAAAAACCGTACTCATTTGTATTTTCGTTCGATTATTCGTTTAATTGGTTGTATTTAGCCACCTTCTATCAGTTTTCAGGGTTGACCTACAATATAAAAGAACAAGGCAATGTAAAGGACTCGGCCCGGTTTTTTAAATTTGCCATAGGAATAAGGTATTGATAGAATTTTAGTGTATACCTCAGCTAAAAATTTTCCGCTACCATAATCTATTGATTTTATACCGTATTAACAAAAAACTATTTTTACCTTGACGGTTTTCTGCCTAAATTGAAGTTTTAAAGGCAGTCCGCGTACGTGATAACAAATCCGTACGTATTTTCAGACGAATGGATGAAAGGAAGGATTTCATGAATGCTGCAACGCATGCTTTAATCATTCTACTGGTAAGCAGTGTGTTCTTTCTGTTTCAGGAAAGTGTGGCCACGGCCATGATTTCGGGTACTGTGTTTGAGGACCGAAATGGAAACGGGCAGATGGATAAAGGCGAACCGGGTGTGCCCAATGTATCGGTGTCCAATCAGGTTCAGGTGGTGCAAACGGATCGCAGTGGACGTTACTCCTTACCGGTTCGGAAACCTATGATCCTGTTCATCAGCAAACCGGCCGGCTATGAGCTACCGGTTAATGAGCACCAATTACCTCAGTTTTACTCGATTCATCATCCGCAGGGGTCGCCCAGTGGATTTAAATACGCGGGCATTGCTCCTACCGGCCCGCTGCAGGAAGCAGTCAATTTTCCGTTAATCAAAACGCATTACACCGAGGCATTTAATGCGGTCATTGTCGGTGATCCCCAACCCCGTGATTCGGTGGAGGTGGGTTATTTCCGCGACGATATTATCAGCGATATGGTGGGCAAAGATGCCCGTTTCTATATGGCTCTGGGAGACATCGCCTTTGACCACCTGAAAACCTACGAACAATACAACCGGGCGGT
Organism: Caldithrix sp.; assembly: GCA_014730185.1. Lineage (GTDB taxonomy): Bacteria > Calditrichota > Calditrichia > Calditrichales > Calditrichaceae > WJIP01. Next base: position 4,201 of record WJIP01000337.1, read on the forward strand.
GGCTCAATTGGGCATGCCGGCCTTTAATGTACACGGCAATCACGACATGAATTTCCGGGCCCTTCATGACTCTGTGGCAGCCGAAACCTTTCGCCGGGTGTATGGTCCCGAATACTATTCCTTTAATTACGGCAAGGTGCACTTTGTGGTTATGGATGATGTGCAATACGATGGCTGGAATCGCGAAAAGAAGAAAAGCGGCGGTTATCGGGGGTATTTTACCGAGCGGCAATTAACATGGTTAAAAAACGACTTACAATTTGTACCTCAGGATCACCTATTGGTGTTCAGTGTACACATCCCCATCTTTACGAATTACTCGCAGAGTGATGGGGTTAATGTAGTTAACCGGGAGGCGTTTTTTCGTCTGCTGAAAGGCCGCCAATACCTGTTAACCCTGTCAGCCCATATGCACATTATTGAACATTTATCGTTTTCGGCCGAAAGCGGTTGGGTGTACGACCATTCTTTTTACAGTATCAATGCCGGTGCCGGATGCGGTGCCTGGTGGTCCGGTCCCAAGGACAGCCGGGGTATTCCCGAGAGTCATTGCATGGATGGCAGCCCCAATGGATATTATGTGTTTTCCTTTGATGGTAATCAATTCAATTATGATTTCTTGCCCGCCCGTTATGACGAAAGTTATCAAATGCGTATCAGTCAGCCCCAAGGAGTGCTGAGTAAAGCGCAAGCGGATACCACTGAGATTGTTGTCAACATATTCGATGCAGACGCCCAAAGCGAAGTTTTCTTTCAAGTGGATGACCGCTCCCGTAAATCCATGCGGTCCGTAACCCGGAAAGACCCTTACATTCTTAGATATTTAAAACAATTTCGGCAGGATATTCCGGGGTGGATCAATGATGGTGCGGATATTAATCATATTTGGATAGCCGATTTACCCGCTGATTTAAAAATGGGTACGCATTTGATTAAGGTCAGTGCGCGAGACAGTAAAGGTAAATTGTATTCGGGTGTGCGATTATTCGAAATTCAATAAGGGATTATACGTCCGGCGACCATTTTTTATAATTTTCCAGTTCGATAGATACTGAACCGATGAACACTTTCAGCTTGGCCTTGAGAGGTGGTGCCTGGGGATCTTTGGCAAACCAGCCTTTAAACGGACCGGTTAATCCGGCCAAACCTACATTATCAAAGGAACCATCCAGATAATAGGTTTCCACCTTGGACGGCAGGGAATCAATTTTCAACAAATCGGTTCTGTCTGTAAAATTAAGGTGTACATCGCTGAGTTCCCCATTAGCTAAAGCCGTAACGTTCAACTTTCCCTTATTATTTATTCTGCTGCGGGCTAAATAAATAAGGCCGCTTCCGTCATAAATTTCATCGGTCAATGGCTTTTCTTCATAGATGGTATGGGTCGTATCTTCTAAATCTGTCATATTGATGATCAATTTGTTTTGCTCGTAATCGAGGCGGTACTCAGTGAGATAGTTCACGTTATCAATGTTTTCTCTGGCTAAAAATCGATGCAGTTGCATGTCATCGTCGATGTAGCTATCCACTTTGCTGTGCATATCCACAAAAAATAAGGCGGGGTTGGAATCGATGTGTAACCGAATATGGTAAACAGAATGGCCGTTATAAGTCAGGGAATCTTTAACTTCCAGTTTTAACGTACCCAAGCGAAAAAAAGACCAGTGTACGCTGTAGGTCAGTTCTTCGCCCACCCGCCACTGGAAAGTGTTCGCCGGTTTGGCCGGCAGAGCCGAGAGGAAAATTAAAACGCAAAAAACAACGGATAAAAGACTTTTGTATCTCATAATTGAATTTTTTATTTTTGTATTTTTTAAGATTACCATAACATGTTTTTGTTTGCGCCTTATGAGTACGATGTTAAATACATATAAAATAATTATGGGCCGTAAAATTCCCGGAAGGTAAGGGGTGAACTCCCCGATGTCAATGGATCATTATAAGTTATTTTTTAAACAACTGGCTGATGTTAGTGCCGAAATTATTCGACCGTATTTTCAAAATCCGCAATTACAGGTTGAGAGCAAAACCGATCAGTCACCTGTAACCGCTGCCGATCGTGGGGCAGAGGCGGCTATGCGGAAACTGATCAATCAAAAATATCCCGATCATGGCATCATCGGCGAGGAGTATGGTAATGAAGGCGATGATGCGGAGTGGGTGTGGACCCTGGATCCCATTGATGGCACCCTTTCGTTCATTCACGGTGTGCCCCTTTACGGAACCATCGTAAGCCTGCTGCATAACGGTCAACCCGTTATGGGTATGATCCATCAACCGGAGCAGGGCTTGTTGTGTATAGGGGATAACCATCAAACCGAAGTCAACGACCGCCCTGTGCGTATGCGGGCTATAGAATCCGTATATCAGGCAACGCTGTTAGCTACGGATATTGATCATATACGTGCACATCAAAATTTTAAAGCTTTTTATGAGTTGGTGAAATCGGTACATCTGTTTCGCACGTGGGGTGATTGCTACGGGTATATGATGCTGGCTGCCGGCCGGGCCGATATCATGATCGATCCGGTGATGCATACGTGGGATCTGTTACCTCTGATCCCTATCATAACTGGAGCCGGAGGGCATATTAGCGGATGGCAGGGAGAAGACGCTGCTACGGCAAAAAGTTGTGTCGCTGCCCATCGGCATTGGCATACCTATATCATTGAACAGTTGAATAAAGCGGTTTAAAAGCCTGAGTGGTCAGGCGTATTGACTGATCAAATGGGGTTGGAACAGGGGATCGATGTTCAGAACCGATGGATCGGGCAGAGAATGTGTGTTGATAGAAAATTGATCCGCTGACCAGTCGATAATATTAAGTTTCGTAGAGCCGTCTTTGTTGTCCATTACAGAACCGCCTCCGTTCAAAAAGTGCGTACCGTTAAGATTATACTGCCGGTTGTTGTGCACATGGCCGTGCAAAACTACTTCTACATGATGACGTTTGAACTGGTTTAAGAGGCGATTTCTTCCGTATAAGCGCATGGTGTGATGTTCGATTAAGTGGTACAGTCCGTTGTTTTCGGGCCGTTTGCTTTTTATGGAATCAAAATGATGATGGGTCAGAACCGCTTTGGGCAGTTTGCGATAACGTGGATCACTAAATAGTTCTTTTAAATATTTTATAATCCTGTTGGATATATACCCATTGGAAGCCGCGGCATTGGTTAAGAGGGAATAGCGGGCGATGGAATTGAGGCCGATAATCATCAAACCGTTCAGGATTTTGATAAAGGGAAAAAAACGATGGTCTGACGGACGAAGGGTGTCTTCGAATGTTTCCCGGAAGGCAAAAGCGAACTTTTGCACGGCATGGTCAAAATTGATTAAACGACATTTTTGCGGAAAACGAATCAAATCTTCCGCAAGATAGACACCGCCAAAGAGATCATGATTCCCGATTACGATGGAAGTTCGTTCCGCACTTAATAATCCGTATTCCTTCAACAATTCCCGAAATAGATATAAGTCCCGGGGTTGTGCGTCATGGGTTAAATCACCGGTTATCACCAGATGATCGACATCCCGGGCAGCAATATTATCCAGAAGCCTTCTGGTCTTTTCATAATTCTCTGGCATATGCCGGTCGCACAAGTGTAAATCTGAAATATGAGCAGTACGCATATATTACCTATAATCATCCGTTTTTAAATTGGTTAAAGCTAGACCGGTAATATTATAATCCGGTTTAAGAAATGTTAAAATACGTTAAGATTTTGATTATTAGAATGTTATGGTTCAGGATAGCGGATAGCGTACTAAAATATTTGAGTGGAAATAATCAGTTCCAGGAATTTTGAGCCATAGTTTTATACGAGGACCATGTTCCATCATTAACCCACTGACAGAGATGATTGACCACATCCGGATAATTCTGCGGTGCAATGTGATCTTCGGCATCCAACCAAGCCCGGATGGCCTCGGTATTCAGGGTAGCCATGGTCATTCCCAGTTGTAATTTACGTAAAGCGGCGGCATTGGATTCCTGTTCCAATTGGCCGGATAGGGGTTTAACCAGCAAACGTTTGCCAAGATGCAAGGCCTCGCTCATTGAGCTGAAGCCTGCATTGCTGATTAATCCTACACTTTTGCCCAGATCCCTCAAAAAGTGTTCCCGGGATAGTGGACGTAAATGCATCGTTTTATCATCGGAAGCTTGTGCGACTTCAGCGGAGTATAAGTAAAAATCATAACCGCTGAGTGGTTGCAGCGCATCAATGGTATCCTGTAGAGATTCAAAGGGCATGTAAACCAGGATACGTTTGGCATCCGGCATTACATCCTCCGGCATGGCATCGGTGATAATGGGCGGACAAATGGGTTGCTGGAAATGGTGCCAGTGTAATCCGACCGGATAGTCCACCGGAGCAAACCGGCGCATAACCAGGCGTGTGATAAAGGTATCACCGGAAAGGGGAACGCGGTGCATAAAGGCGTACTGGTGTCCTATACCAATACTGGGAATGTTGTGACGCCGGGCAATGCGGGCTGATATCGGTTCGTAATCGGTAATGACCAAATCAAATTCCGAAGCGTCAAAATGACGAATATCCTGATAGAAGCGAACAAAATTGAGCTGCATGGCGGTCTTTAGAATTTTAAGTTTGCCGCGTTCGGTTACAAAGGTTAAGCCCTGAAAAGCGCTGAAGGGCTGAAACTCCTGCATGCGCCCGGCCATATCCGGTTGCCGGCCACTGAACAGAATATGAATAGTATGCCCCTTAGCTTTTAAATTTTTAACCATTTCCCGGGCCCGCATAATATGTCCGCGACCGGTAGTTTGCACGCCGTATAAAATGCGCATTTTGATATTACTTTCAGTTTAAGTTTGACCGACAATTCCTAAAATGAATAAATAAATTTAATACGATCCTTCATGAATTCCAATACCAGGTATTTGGGGCAATGGACGAGTGTATCAACATCCTAATGATTCAAAATTCACGGGTTTACGGTCGCTTATTAGTCACATTTTCTAGATACGGAAAAAGTGTTATCCATTCAATTTTAATTGAATTTGCTGATTCGGGCGAGTGAAAGCACGGCTCTCACCTGCTAAAAAGACCCTAAAGTAGTTGCACCCGTAATCTAAAATGTTTATTTTGGTTAAAAGTGTATTAATATGCAGAGGATTTACAAATTATTAATCTCCGGAAGTATTGTCTGTTATCGAACCCGTTTGCGATTGTTTGGCGAAAGCGAGGCCTCGTAATCAGCATTACCCGCTTTAATGCACATTGTAAATGGTAATGTATTGATGAAGTGTATATCACATAGAGAGGGATAATTTTTAAAGAAGATCTCAAACCAAATACTTAATCCCAAAGATAGGTCATATCCGATGAGTCAAAGAAATGTAAGCAAGAGCGCACTCAAGAGAAAACTGAATACGGTTCTGCAGAGGTTTTCCGACATCGATTTAAAAGATTCGGAGCTGGACAGATTGATTGCGGAAATCAGTTCGTATCATAAGGAACTGGAAAGTCGGAATACAACATCAATTTCAGCCCAAGGACCATTGGATGTATCAAACCCCCAATTTGCTGCTTTCTTTGAAAATGCACCAATAGGATATGTTATCATTAATCAGCAGAAAGTTATTGTTTCCGCCAATCGTAAATTCGGTGACCTGGTTAAGAGAAAAAGAAAAATCGATGGCACCAAAATAACCCATTTTATACACCCCGGTTCACAGGATACTTTTATATATTTTCTACAAGATCTTGAAAAGGCCCCTTCAGATACAATCTCTGAGGAAATTGTGCTCAAATCCGCTAAAAAAAAGCTTGGCGTGAAAATTGAGGGGAATGTATTTAATAACAATGATGAAACATTATTTCGTTTGGCCTTTACGGATTTTTCCGAACAGACGCGTTATAAGCAAGAGATAGAACAGAAATCGCATGACCTTGGGGAACGGGTAAAAGAGTTAAATTGCCTTTACGGTATAGCAAAGTTGATAGCTACGCCCGGAATTTCCCTGGATAATTTTATGCAGTCACTGATCGAACTCATCCCACCGTCATGGCATTACCCTGAAATTACCTGCGCCCGCATACAATTTAATGGCAAAACTTATGTTACAAAAAATTTTAAACAGACCCGGTGGAAACAGCAAAGTTCTATAAATGTGCGCAATAGACAAATTGGTGTTTTGGAAGTTTATTATTTAAAACAAAAACCGGAGCTGGATGAAGGGCCGTTTTTACACGAAGAGCGCCAACTTATCGATGTCATCGCCAAAAACATTGGTCAATATTTAGAGCATAAACAAATTGAAAAAGAAATGTATGAAGTCACGGAATTACGAAGTGCTATCATTCAAAGCTCACCGACTGCAATTTTTAGTCTGGATTTAAAAGGAAAAGTGCTGACGTGGAATCCTGCCGGAGAAAAAATATTCGGCTGGAAAGCCGGTGAAGTGCTCGGGAAGCCCCTTCCTATTGTGCCCGCGGAGAAAGAAAAGGAATTTAAGACTCTGATTCAAAAAGTGATTAACGAAGGTGGGTTTTCAGGGGTAGAGCTTGTTCGGCAAAAGAAAAACGGGCAAAGGATTAATGTAAATCTATCGACGGCAGCGATCCATGATACCGAAGGTAACGTGATCGGTATTATGGGGTCCATGGAGGATATCACAGCCCGTAAACAGGCCGAAAAAGCTATCCGTGTGAGCGAAGAGAATTTACATATTACCCTCAATTCCATTGGCGATGCGGTGATAGTCACGGATATAAAGGGACGAGTTACCCGTATGAATCCCGTCGCGGAAAAACTAACCGGATGGAAGTTTGATAAAGCCAGAGATGAATCTCTGGATACCGTGTTCAAGATTGTCAATGCCCGCACCGGTAAGCAAGCTGAAAACCCTGTTAAAAAAGTGCTTGAAAAAGGTAAAGTGGTCGGATTGGCCAATCATACGAAACTGATTTCCAAATCCGGCTCGCACTATCAAATTTCCGATTCCGGCGCTCCTATAAAGGATGAGCAGGGCCATATTACAGGTGTGGTGCTGGTGTTTCGAGATGTGACTGAAGATTATCAGTTAAGAGAAGCCCTGAAAGCAAGCGAAGAAAAGTATCGAACCGTATTTGAAAATACCGGCACAGCGACTTGTATCATAGAAAACGACGGCACTATTTCACTGGCCAACGAACAGTTTGCCCGTCTTGCCGGTTATCCGCTAACAAAAATTCAAAATAAAATGACCTGGATGGAATTTGTAGTGGATGAAGATTTGAAACGCATGAAAAGGCAACATGAATTAAGACGTAAAAACAAAGAGAAAGCGCTTAATCAATATGAGTTTCGGTTTATTGATAAGCATAATAACCTAAAAAATATATATTTATATATTGATATGATTCCCGGGACGGATAAAAGTGTGGCCTCTTTGCTGGATATAACCGATCGCAAAAAAGCTGAACAATATCTTAAAGAAAGTGAAGCAAAATTCAGAAGTTATATTCAGAATGCACCTTTCGGGATTTTTGTTATGGATCAATCCTATAATTATTTAGAGGTGAATAAGGCCGCTGAAACAATGACCGGTTATAAACGGGAATTACTTCTAAAATCCAATTTATTTCAACTGATCCCTGAAGAAGAGCACGATAAGGTAAAAAATCACCTGAAACATCTCAGCTTAGATGACCACGCAACCATCGATTTAAAATTGATAAGAAATGATCATAACCGGAGGTTTTGGTCCATTACTTGCACATTTCTGCCCGATCAAAAGATTTTAAGCTTTGCCGTGGATACAACTGAAAAACGACTTTCTGAGCAAGCACTGCTGGATAGTCAGGCAGAACTGGAGCAAATATTCCAGGCTTTGCCGAATGCTCTGGTTTATGCCAATACGGAGCGACAATTTATTCGGGTTAATCAAAACTTTTCCCGCCTGTTTGGATATAATCCGGAAGAGGTTCTCGGTAAAAAAACCGAACTCATTTATGCCAGTAAAGCAGATTTTGAAAAGCAGGGCCGAATTCGCTATAATCCGGATTCAAAAGAGCCACATGAACCCTATATGATTCGTTACCGGCGTAAAGACGGAAGTATTTTCCCCAGTGAAACGATTGGTACTGCCGTGCGCAATGCCCGGGGACAGGTCGTTGGTTTTATTGGATTAATTCGGGATATCACTCAAGATATTCAGGCTGAAGCGGAACGAGAACGCATGTTTGCGGCCATTGAACAGGCCGGCGAAAGCATCATTATTACGGATAAAGAGGGAACTATTGAGTATGTGAATCCAGCTTTCGAACGGGTCACCGGTTATAGCCGGTCGGAAGCCATGGGCCATAAACCCAGTTTATTGAAAAGCGGACAACACGACGGGTCCTTTTATGAAGACATGTGGCAAAAGATTACGAAAGGTCGTTTATGGCAGGGACGGATTGTCAATAAGAGGAAAAATGGCACATTATATACGGAAGAAGGAACGATTTCTCCGGTGTATGATCAGGATAACCGTATTACCAATTATGTGGCTGTCCGACATGATATAACCGAGCGGTTGGCTTTGGAGGAACAATATCTGCAATCTCAAAAAGTTGAATCAATTGGCCGGCTGGCCGGCGGTGTGGCCCACGATTTCAATAATATGTTGAGCGTTATTCTGGGTTACGGAGAAATCCTCCTCGGGAAGCTTCATTCCGGTGACCCCTTAAGGGAAAATGTGAAGCAGATTATGCATGCGGGACAACGCTCGGCGTCGTTAACCCGACAATTGCTGGCGTTCAGCCGTAAACAAACGCTTCAGCCGGAGGTGTTGAATTTTAATGATGTGCTGCGCAATCTTGAAAAAATGCTGCGTCGGTTGATTGGCGAGGATATTCAACTCGATCTGGCACTTGCGCCCGATCTGGCGCCGGTAATGGCCGATCCTGGACAAATTGAGCAAGTGGTGATGAATCTTTCCGTCAATGCCCGGGACGCTATGCCCCAGGGTGGTAAACTGAGCATTGAAACCGCCAATGTGGAACTGGATCAAAATTACGTCGAACGACATCCCAATGTAAAACCGGGAAACTACGTGCTATTAGCCGTAAGTGATACCGGTTGTGGAATAGATAAGGCTATCATTTCACAAATATTCGATCCGTTTTTTACGACTAAGGAGAAAGGTAAGGGCACGGGACTCGGCCTTTCTACGGTCTACGGAATTATTAAACAATCCGGAGGCGACATCTGGGTCTATTCCGAGCCGGAGCAGGGTACTACCTTTAAGATATATCTGCCGCAAACCGAAAAAACGCAGGAAGCTAAAAAAGAAGACCACCCCAAAAAAGAACATTTAGGAGAGGGAAAGCACATTCTCGTGGTGGAAGACGAAGAGACCGTCCGGCCGCTTCTGGAGAATATGCTAAAAACGCTGGGCTATAAAGTTTCTCTTGCAGCCAATGGTGGTGAAGCCTTACTTCTGGTTGAAGAGAAAAAAATAAAACCAGATCTTATCATTTCCGACGTTATTATGCCTGAAATGAGCGGATCGGTGCTGGCTGAACGATTACGACGCACATATCCCGATCTCAAAGTGCTGTTTATGTCCGGTTATACAGATGATGCTATTGTACGCCATGGCGTACTTGATTCCGATACACCGTTTATCCAAAAGCCATTCACCATAAAATCGTTAGCCGAAAAAATCAATGAAGTGCTCAGTTAATTTCGTTTTTTAGGCTTGAATAGGTTCTAATGCGGTGCATGCATTTCCGGCCTTGTCACTCATCAAAAAAAACATATCCGATTCATCATGCAATCATCGGTTGAAAATATCCTGATCATTCCTTTATTTTTCGCAAACTGGTAAATACTAGCTCGATCATACGAGACGGATCTACTTATGGGATGAACCGAGCCAAAATACGGGTTTATGGTCCTATTAGTAATTTTAACGATGCTGTTTTAGTATCTTAAAATATGACCGATAATGAAGTTATGGAGCAAACAATGAACACATCCACAGATTATTTCCGCGAGCTGTTCGAAATGATCAGCACTTGTTTGGCTTTATATCGGGTTGTCGACAACGGGCAAAATTTTGTGTTTTTGGATTTTAATCCTGCCGCCGAAAAAGTGGAAAAAATCAGTAAAAGTGAGGTTTTGGGCAAAAAAGTTACGGATGTGTTTCCCGGTGTGGTTGAATTTGGCTTGCTGGATGTTTTCAAGCGGGTTTGGGA
>WJIP01000338.1 GCA_014730185.1 Caldithrix sp.
GATCGATGGTGTTCAGGCCCTGTTCCGATGGTAAGTCCGAATAGGGTTTTAAAAGCCATGCTCCGCGGGCGCCGAGAGCGCCATCCATATACCGTTTGATGCCGCCCACCGTTAAACGTTTGTCTCCGTAATTTTTGATGCGGTAACCCTCGATATTTGTTTTGATGGCTTCGTTGGATTCATAAAGCATGACCCACAAGCGTACATTCAAAACGTTTTCATCGATAAGTTGTTTAAACAAATCGATATCCTCAAAGCTGGCGCCGGCATCGTGAAAGGTGGTAATACCGTTTTCGACACAGGCCTGCACAGCCGTCAATGCCGCCTTTCGTTTATCCTCCGCCCGTTCTTCCGCCGAACGTTTGGCGTTCCATTTATTGTAAGCGCTGGTCACCAATTTCTCGGCATTTTCCAGAAACACACCGGTTGGCCGACCGTCTTTAAAGCGCAGAATTCTGCCCCCTGCCGGTTCTTTGGCGGCTGCGTTGACGCCGGCGATTTCCATGGCTTTTTGATTCGCAAACAAAGCATGACCGCTGGCATGACTAAGCATGACCGGATTATCGGGAGATGCCGCACTTAACGCATCATGCACCGGATACCCTTCTACCGTTTTTGCCGGCAGTTTGGCCCATTTCTCCTGATGCCATCCGCGCCCGAGAATCCACTGACCCGGTTGGGCATCTTGCACCGCCTCCGCCACCTTATCGATTACCGCTGCCCAGGTTTCGGCTGATCTTAATTCCAGTTTCATGCGGGCTTCACCCAGGGACAGAAAATGGGCATGGCTTTCAATAAAACCGGGCATTACCCGTTTGCCACTAGCGTCGATGACTTCAGTTGCCGTACCTTCCAATTGGGCGATTTCCCGCACACTGCCCACGGCGAGGATAGTATCGCTTTTAACAGCAACAGCTTGTGCCCGCGGGTTTTGCAAATCTACGGTAATCACCTTGCCATTGGTAATAATTAAATCGGCCTTTTGCTCACTTGATCCGCAGGACAGCAACAATAGGATCGACACGGCATAAATAAGAAAAACTTTCATTTTGTGAATAATCCTTTCATACGCTTTTTTTGGAATCGGAATCAGGCATTGTACGATATAATATAAAAATAAATGAAACATGATGCCATTGATGAAAATATTTGGTCTAAATGCTTCAAATATTTCGGGTTATGTTAAGTTTTGTAATTTATATTTGGAATCCTGGAAATATTTTTATACTTTAGAAGTTGATTGGTAGGTCAAATTAAAAAAACCATATGATTATGTCCACCAAATTACGCAACTGCTTTTGTAAAAAATATTTGAGCCGTAAAGCGTACTTTTATTTTTATAACTTCTATTGTTTCCATCCGCTTTGATGCAATAAGGCAATATCCTGTCAATCGCATGCCCGGTTTATATAATATTTTTGCGATCGAACTTCGCATAAAATCGATCTCTACCGGGGTAAGCGGATATTTAATTTATTGTTTTAAATTGAAAGGTACATATAATGATTTATACAGAAAAACAAAAAACGATCGGAAAACGGGTACATCCCGATACCGTCTCATCCAACTGGAAAGACTGGAAATGGCAGCTAAAACATTCGGTAAAAGATATCGAGACTTTTGAAAAACTTCTCGGTATCAATTTCGGTTCCGAAGAACGCATGGAACTGGAAGAAACTTTGGAAAAATTCCCTCTTTCGGTGCCTCCGTATTATATTTCCCTGATTGACGAAAATGACTATCGTAATGATCCCATTTACAAACAAGCCTTTCCCTCGTCCGGCGAATTGATCATCAACGAGCATGATATGTCTGATCCACTGGCCGAAGACAAGGACAGCCCGGTACCGGGCATTACGCACCGTTATCCGGATCGCGTGCTGTTTACCATCAGTAATATCTGCTCCATGTATTGCCGGCATTGTACCCGTAAACGAAAAGTGGGTGACCAGGATTTTATACCCAACAAAAAGGTTATCCAGCAGGGCATTGAATATATTAAAAGTACGCCGCAGGTGCGGGACGTCCTGCTTTCGGGTGGCGATCCTTTAATGCTGTCCGATCAGTATCTGGACTGGATTCTCAGTGAAATCCGCAGTATCGATCATGTGGAAATTATTCGTATCGGTTCACGTATGCCGGTGGTTCTGCCCTATCGTATTACGGACAGCCTGATTGACGTTTTAAAAAAATACCACCCGCTCTGGGTGAATACCCACTTTAATCATCCCCATGAAATCACATCTTCATCCAAGACCGCTCTGCGTAAACTGGCCGATGCCGGTATCCCCCTGGGCAATCAGAGCGTGCTTTTGGCCGGTGTAAACGATTGCCCGCGTATTATGAAATCGCTGGTACATAAGTTGGTGGCCAACCGTGTTCGGCCCTATTATCTCTATCAATGCGATTTATCCGAGGGTCTGGCTCATTTCCGCACCCCGGTGGGTAAAGGTATGGAGATTATCGAGAGTTTGATCGGCCATACCAGTGGACTTGCAGTGCCCACTTATGTGATTGATGCCCCGGGTGGCGGCGGTAAAATCCCTATCATGCCCAATTATATTGTTTCCTGGTCTACTAATAAGGTTATTCTGCGCAATTACGAAGGTGTGATCACAACTTATAAGGAACCGGACGAATACGAACCTACCTTCTGCGATCGCAATTGCGAGCGATGCGACCTGCAGCTGAAGCTCGAAGAGGGAGATGAATATAAATCCACGGGCATAGCTCAATTACTCTCTGACAATGATAATAATATTTCTCTGATCCCGGAGAACAACGAGCGTCTGGGCCGGCGAAATTATGAAAATGTTGAGGATGAAGATAATAAACAATGACGCTTTACGATTATATCATATTCGTAGTATACTTTTTAGCTGTACTCAGCGTCGGGGTCTATTTTTACCGGAAAAATAAGGATCGCGAAGATTATTATGTGGGGGGGCGATCCATGGCTCCTTCACACATTGGTATGTCCATTGTTGCTACGGACGTGGGTGGGGGATTTTCCATCGGATTAGGCGGTCTGGGTTTCATTATGGGTTTATCCGGCAGCTGGTTATTATTTACCGGATTGGTGGGAGCCTGGCTGGCGGCTGTACTTATTATTCCAAAAATCAAGGCTGTGGACAGCAAACTGGGCATGCTCACCTTTCCCGATTTTTTAAAACACAAATACAATAAAAAAGTGGCCATGGCTGCCGCTATTATTTCGGCCATAGGTTATCTGGGTTTTACCAGCGCGCAGATTCTGGCCGGAGCCAAACTGGCCGCCGGCAGCGTATTCGCCAATATCCAATGGGATATCGATCCCCTCAAACTGGCCCTCTATGTAATGGCCGTGATTATTTTATTATATACCGTGCTGGGCGGATTAAAAGCGGTCATCTATACCGACACCATTCAGTGGATGATTTTACTGGGTGGATTGTTCTTTTTCGGTGTCCCTTTTGCCTATTTTAAAGCCGGGGGGCTAAGCGCATTGCAGGCCACCCTACCGGCCAATTTCTTTACCCTGACCAATATCTCATGGGTCCAATTCACCAATTGGTTCTTTACCATTGTACCCATCTGGTTCATTGCCATGACCTTGTACCAACGCATCTATGCCACCAAATCGGTTGGTGATGCCAAAAAAGCGTTTTTTGTCGCCGGTTTGTTGGAGTACCCTATCATGTCTTTTATCGGGGTTTTTCTGGGTATGATTTCACGAACATTTTTTCCCGATGTGGAAGCGGAGATGGGTTTACCCATGCTTTTGAGAGACGTGTTACCGATTGGTATTACCGGCGTGGTTATTGCCGCCTATTTTTCGGCCATCATGTCCACAGCGGATAGCTGTCTGATTGCTTCGTCCGGAAATTTTGTTAATGACCTCATTGAACCCTATTTGCTGCCCAAAATGGCCGATAAACATATTCTGCGGGTATCCAATTTAGTTACATTAATTGTGGGAGCGGTGGCTCTGCTTATTGCCAGCAGTTTCGCCACGGTGCTGGAAATTATCCTTCATGCTTATTCATTTATGGTTGCCGGTTTATTTATCCCCACCTTAGGGGCGTATTTCTGGAAAAAGAGCCATCCGCATGCGGCTTTGACCAGTATGTTGGTGGGCGGTACGATAACCCTGATCTTTATTTTTACAAATTTTTCTCTGCCGCTGGGGCTGGATGCCAGTATATACGGTATTGCCATATCCGCAATGATTTTTTTCCCGTACTCGTATGTTCTATCTTTAACTTCAAAGACAGAAAGCATAAAAAATGTTCGACACTATTGAAAAATTGGGCCAGTCGCTCATTCAGCACGGACCGAACAATCAACGCATTTATTTAATGAAGCTGCATAAAAAGGATTATCCGTCGATTATTCGGCGCCTTGTTGAGATGGCTAAAGAAAACGGCTATTCAAAAATATTCGCCAAAGTTCCAACCTGGGCCAAAGAACAGTTTTCCAAAAACGGATTTAGGCAGGAAGCCGAAATTCCCCGGTTTTATAACGGACAAACCGCTGCGCATTTCTATGCCAAATATTTTTCCGATGACGGTCGCCAGACCTTAAGCAATGAGGATAAA
>WJIP01000339.1 GCA_014730185.1 Caldithrix sp.
GCACCATAGGGTGGTATATACCGTTTATTCAAGCTTACTATGCGTTCCACCGCTTCTATAAATAATTCTTCAGGCACGGGCTCCATTAAAATTTTTTCAGCCGATCGCCGGAATCTTTTAGCATTTTGATCAGGACGGAATGCTGATACTATTCCATCTTTATGTTCGAAAACTTTTAATCCTTCGAATGCTTCCTGACCATAATGCAATGCAGTGGCCGCAATACTCACCGTCACTTCATCTTTTTCAATTTCCTTCCCTTCATTCCATTTGCCTTCTTTAAAGTCATATTCCAAATGAAAGTCTGTTTTTGTGTAACTGAATTTTAAATTGGGCCAGTCTAAATTTGCTCGATCCATCTTAACTCTCCTTTATCTCTGTAACGTGTTGCAAACTTAAAATAAAAAACCCCTTATCCGAACGAATAAGGGGTTATATTCTTACGTATGAAAATGATAATGACATTTACTATATGGACTAAATGTATGATGATCATAATACCTTTTGACCACAATTTTTTAATGGAAATTTCCTTCAATAAAATATAACTTAATATGCAAAAACACAAATTATTTCAGACATTGAACAGACTCTTTCTGATGATGAATTTGGGCGTTCTATTCTGTTAAACTCATTATCCTTATCGTTTCATTCTATTTATAAAGGAGCAGATTATGTTCAAAAAAACGATATTCCTGAGCTGTTTTCTCTTTATACAGTTGGCCTCCAGCCAAAAGGCTGCAGACTGGGTTGAAATTAATAAAGTGAATTCCGAAATCCAGCTTGATATTCGGTATGCAACGACCAATAATTTTCTGGGTCAGGCCGTTTACGAAAAACCACGTTGCTTTGTGAGATATGCAGTTGCTGTTAAACTGGACTCTATTCAAAACGAATTGGAAACCATCAAGTTGGGGCTTAAAATTTTTGATGGTTACAGACCGCTATCCGTACAGAAAAAAATGTGGCAGATTTTACCGGATAGCCGTTATGTGGCAAATCCCGCCAATGGATCAAGGCATAATCGCGGTGCTGCCGTTGATGTCAGCCTGGTCGATTCCAGTGGTAACGAATTAAATATGCCTACCGATTTTGATGATTTTTCACGCAGAGCCCATCAAGATTATTACGATCTGCCTGCTGAGGTTTTACAGAACCGATGGATTTTGAAAACGCTTATGACTCAATACGGTTTTACGTCTATCCGCACAGAGTGGTGGCATTATGATCTAAAAGGCTGGCAGCAATTTCCTGTAACCGATCAATCCTTTTCCGAAATCGCCACGCCCTAATTCATTTTATTAAACGACATCCGATCGACCATTTTTCAGATTCTGATTTTCTGTTCTCTGCTAATAATAATCACCGATGGTCAAGTGTTAAACTAGATAATGTTTTAATCAGAACGTGCCGCTTACTCCCAATCCCGGTTTTTCATCGTATACGAAATGGCCACGATCCACTTTCACGCCTTGGAACGGATCGTTATCAATCAAAAGATTGCCGTCTAAATCTGCATAATCCACATAAGGTGCAAGATGAGCTGCCGCTGAAATGGCTACCGAGCTTTCGATCATACATCCCAGCATAATTTTCATATTCATTGCTTTGGCCATTTGAATCATACGCAATGCTTCCAGCATACCACCTGATTTCATCAGTTTAATATTGATCCCATCATACGCTGTGGCCAGTTTGGGAATATCCGACGCTTTTTTCACTGCTTCGTCGGCAATGATGGGCACATCCACCCGTTCGCGCAGCCAGGCGGTTTCTTCCAGCATATCGGAAGGCATAGGCTGTTCGACAAATTCAACTCCTTCGGACACCAGCCATTTAATTTTTTCTAAAGCTTCATGTTTATCCTTCCAGCCTTCGTTAGCATCAACCCGGATTGTCTTATCCGTCACGCTACGGACCGCATTAATGATTTCCCGATCATTTTTTTTGCCAACTTTAATTTTTAGAATGGGATAAGGTTCAGCCTCGCGTACTTTTTGTTTAATGACCTCTAAGGTATCAATGCCTATAGAAAATGAAGTTACGGGAGCCTTTTCCGTATTGAGTCCGAACATTTTATATAGCGGGATTTCAATTGCTTTGCCCACCCAATCCATTATGGCAATGTCAACAGCGGCCTTGGCACAACTTTGATTAAGGATATTATCATCCAGAGCTTGTTTTAGATCAATAAAATGAAAAAGCGAATGCTTTTTAAAAATAGGCTCAGCGGCTTTTATTTTTTGTGTTGTCAGATCGGCGTTTTCCCCATAACGTACATTGGGTGCCGCTTCTCCGTATCCGGTTATACCATCTTTCTGGATTTTAACAAATACATTATTTTTAAAATCGCTGGAATTTCTTGAAATGGTCCACGTGTGCGCTAATCTCAATTTTTTTATTTTAACTTCGATCATTACATCTCCTGTTTTGGATGATCCCTTGACGGGCTTGGCATTTCCTGTTCCCGACAATGAATTTAGGAATGAAAATCCGAGTATGGATTTACCGGATAACGATAAAAAATCTTTTCTGTTTAATTTCATAATCAAACCTCAATTTATAATCCGTTTAACAACTCTTAATGTGCGCTTACGATGCTTGCTGAAATTTTCAGCATCTTCATCGAAACTGGCTATATTGACAAAACTATCCTGATGAATGAAGCTCTTACCTCCTAAGCTGATACCCACATGAGTAATTCGATCCTCTCTGCCAAAAAGGAGTAAATCCCCGGCTTTAACGTTAGTAAATTCCTCATTGTGTTTTATCAACCGGCCCTCATGAACCTGCTGACGAGCGTCCCGCGGCAGCAAAATACCGTTGGCACGAAATACGGTCTGTGTAAATCCGGAACAGTCATTGCCCTTTGTGGAGTTTCCTCCCCATAAATAAGGTACACCCATCAGCCGTTTTGCCGTATTGATGATGCCTTCAACCGAAGTATCGACTTGCTCATCAACGGGACGTACTTTTTCAGTTAGAAGGTAACCCGATCTTCCATCCGGCAAGACTGCTTTAATCCATAGACCGTAACGTTTGTCCAGTTTCAATATATTGTTCATAACCACATCGCATACAGGGACCGATTGCTTGCTCTTGCGTGTGTATAAACGACCGTCTAAATCAGCAACCCGAATACGATCACTCTTTTTCCAATCATTTAATCCCTCTTTATCGACTCTTGTGAATGATGCCCGGGTCATCCAGCCTATGTAACCATACGTTGTCTGTACCAGATACCAGTATCCTTTTTTCTTTAACAAACGCACAGGTAAGCCTAAAATGGTCTGGTCGATCAATTCTGATGAGTGTCCCCGATCCCGTCTTAGGTTGGCCACACTAACACGTATTACACCATAAGTGCTATCTCCTAAAGCTTTGTGCGGCAGAAGGTCAATACCTTTTTCATAATTGTTTTTCCCAATTAAAGAATCGCTAAATGCAATTACGGCATCTCTGCCCTCTTTTTCGGTGGTTTCTCCGGAAACCATCCATTTATCATTTTTTTTATAAAGTTGAATATCAAATACGTGTGTGCTTAAATCCGGAGCATATTGGCTCTGAATGACCTCCATACCCTTGTCGAAAGAATTCTTAAGCTCTCTATCTCCGGTAGAACAAGCTGTCATTAATAATATAAAAGTGTATAAAATCAGATATTTCAACACATTAACCATTACATTCTCCTTTATTAAAAATTCGTTTAGGCAATAAGTAAACTTAATAAACAAACTGATTGTATTCAATGAAAATGACCTATTTGTAAGGCTCTCCATTGTTTATTTTCACCGGGAAATTCTTCTAAGACACAATGATGCTCTGTTCATGACATTTAAACTGATTGTTTTGACTTTCTAAAGGCACACCTCTTTAAATATATTATGCAATAAAATTGTCTACAATGTTCAACTCCCTTAAAGCCCTGATTATATAAGTCGATTATTAAAAACAGTCGGAACAAGCAAAAATTTACAATATTCGATCAATATTTGATAATTATGTGCATAAATTAAGGAACAAAACTCAATTGAGTTAATTGTAATAGATAAAATAAATTTAGGATCCATGATTGAATTGCATAAAACGTGTCTATGGTTCCGTGATAAGTCACTGGAATTATGATTTTCTTTCAATCGTTATAGCTTGACAGTTGAGAGAAGGAGACCTAAATTGAGTATGAATTGTTCATTAAACTTGAGGTTAACGGAATGAAAAACAATTTCACCAGCCGTGTTCAGAAGGTAATCCGCTATTCTAAAGAAGAGGCGATGCGGCTCGGTCATGACTATATAGGCACCGAACATCTTCTTTTAGGTATCATTAAAGAGGGTGAGGGTATCGCCATTAAGATATTAAGGAACTTAGGCGCTGAACTGGATAAACTTAAAAAAGCTATCGAAGAATCCACTGCACCATCCGGCGGTACAATGACCATCGGAAATCTGCCTTTATCCAAAAGGGCTGAAAAAGCTTTAAAAATGACCTATATCGAAGCAAAAAATTTTAAAAACGATGTTATAGGCACGGAACATTTGCTTTTGTCTATCCTAAAAGAGAAAGACAGCTTAGCCGCTCAAATTTTATTAACATTTAACATAGATTATACCAATTGTTATAATGAATTGGAAAACATATTAGCAGGTAAACCCACTATGCCGGAACCCAAACAAGCTCCCAAAAAGACAAAAACGCCGGCCCTCGATCATTTTGGTCGGGATTTAACACAGATGGCATCCGAGGGTAAATTAGACCCTATCATAGGACGTGTTAAGGAGATACAACGGGTCGCTCAGGTGTTAAGCCGACGTAAAAAAAATAACCCGGTATTGATTGGCGAGCCCGGAGTTGGCAAAACAGCTATTGCCGAAGGTTTGGCTTTGCGCATTGTGCAGAAAAAAGTATCCCGGGTCCTACACAATAAACGCGTCATAGCCCTTGACATGGGATCTATTGTAGCGGGCACAAAGTATAGGGGTCAGTTTGAAGAGCGCATGAAAGCAATTATGGGCGAGCTGGAGAAAGCTGAAGACGTAATTTTGTTTATTGATGAGCTGCATACCATCGTTGGTGCTGGCGGTGCATCCGGATCGCTTGATGCCTCCAACATGTTTAAACCGGCGCTGGCTCGCGGTGAATTACAGTGTATTGGAGCCACGACCCTTGATGAATATCGTATGTATATCGAAAAGGATGGGGCACTGGAAAGACGATTTCAAAAAGTTATGGTGGAACCGACCACATCCGATGAAACACTCGAAATTCTCAATTCCATCAAAGACCGGTATGAAGCGCACCATCATGTGGAATTTACAAACGATGCCATTCAGTCTATAATCAAATTATCGGATCGTTATATTACTGATAAATTCTTTCCGGATAAAGCCATTGATGTATTGGATGAAACCGGTTCACGTGTGCATCTGGATAACATTGTCGTACCCAAAGAAATTTTGGATCTAGAAGAAGAAATAGAGCACATACGTGGCGAAAAAGAATCCTTGGCAAAAATACAAGATTTTGAAAAGGCTGCCGGCCTTCGTGATATGGAGCGCAATAAAGTCGAAGAATTGCACGGTGCCCGGGAACGATGGGAAGCTACTGAGGAAACCCGCGTTGCAACCGTTGGTGAAGAGGACATTGCCGATGTGGTTTCCATGATGACAGGTATTCCCACGCAGCGCATTGCCATTAGTGAATCTGAAAAACTATTGCATATGGCAGCAAATTTAAAAAATCGGGTGGTTGGTCAGAACGAGGCTGTAGATAGTATTTCCAGAGCTATTCGGCGAGCACGGGCCGGATTAAAGGATCCCAACAGACCAATCGGATCGTTCATTTTTTTGGGTCCCACCGGTGTGGGAAAAACATATTTGGCCAAACAACTCGCTGAATATCTGTTCGAAAACACTGATGCGCTCATCCGTGTTGACATGAGTGAGTACATGGAAAAATTTACGGTTTCCCGTTTGGTTGGTTCGCCTCCTGGATATGTGGGCTACGAAGAAGGAGGTATTTTAACCGAAAAGATTCGCCGGCATCCTTACTCCGTTATCCTTCTGGATGAAATCGAAAAAGCCCATCCGGATGTTTTTAATATATTATTACAAGTTTTAGATGATGGTATATTAACCGATTCCCTTGGGCATAAAGTTGACTTCAAAAATACAATTTTGATAATGACTTCCAATATTGGGGTTAAAGACCTTAAAAACATTACATCAATTGGTTTTACCAATGTGGACACAGAAGATAAGTTTGAAAATATTAAAAATAAAATTTCGGATGAACTTAAACGCGTCTTCAACCCCGAATTCCTGAACAGGGTCGATGATATTGTATATTTTCGGCAACTCGAAACGGCAGAGTCGGTTAAGATTGTTGATCTGGTAATAGATGAATTGTTATTGAAATTGAAAGAACGAAATATTGACTTTCAATTGACCGATGGAGCCAAGAAATTTATTGCCGAAAAGGGATTTGATCCATTATATGGAGCACGCCCGCTAAAACGAGCCATTCAAAAATATGTTGAAGATCCCATTGCCGATGAACTGTTAAAAGGCACCTTTACGGATGGAAGTGTTATTCAAATTAAAATGGCTAAAAATAAAAATGAACTCACATTTCAGGAAGTTGACCGCAAAGAAGACAGCCCCAAAGATGTTGAGTTAAAGGATTAAATACCATACACTAAAAAAAGCCTAAGCGATTTTCGCTTGGGCTTTTTTTATTTTAAACGTATATTCACACAATTTGTATAAGACGGACAACCCCTAAAGGACATTTTATGCCATTAACACTCGATTATTCCAATGTAATGGTTGAAAACATTGGTGAAACCCACGGAATTTCAGAATCCATGTTGCAAACAATCATCCAAAACGGGCATGATGTTTACAACACTCTAAAAGAAAAAGCTGTTCAGGACATTCTTGGGTTTTATAAGCTGCCCTTTGATCAACAATTGGTCAAGAGTATTAAAGACTATGCCGAAGTAGCCCGCGGACGGTTTAATAATTATGTACACATTGGAATTGGTGGATCAGCTCTGGGGCCCATTGCCTTGCAAACCTCATTACGTAACAGCTATTATAATTTTAATGAGAAACCCAAAATGTTTTATCCGGATAACGTTGATCCCGATTGGATCCAGGAGCTCACCGATCATATCGATGTATCCAAAACATTGTTTCATATTGTATCCAAATCCGGTGGAACGGCTGAAACAGCGGCAACCGCCTTGCATTTTATGCGTTACCTAAATGAAGCACTTGGAGACGATTTTTATAAAAATTTATTGTTTACAACCGATCCGGTTGAAGGTTTACTCAACCGCATTGCCAGCGAGTACCCCATCAAATGTTTTCGTATACCACCTAATGTAGGCGGGCGTTTTTCCGTGCTGACAGCGGTTGGATTAGTACCGGCGGCTATATCAGGCATTGATATCGGCCAATTGATGCAGGGCGCCGCCGAAATGGCGGAAATTTGCAAGACAACAGATTTGAAAAAAAATCCCGCTTTCGTCTATGCCGCCATTCATTACCATTACATGAAAAAGGGTAAAAATATTTCGGTGATGATGCCTTACAGCAACAAACTTAAAGACATGGCTGACTGGTACCGGCAATTGTGGGCAGAAAGCTTAGGCAAGCGTCTGGATAATGACAAGAACATTGTTTCAACAGGTCAGACACCGGTTAAAGCTCTGGGCGCTACCGATCAACATTCTCAGGTTCAGCTCTATGTGGAAGGACCCAATGATAAAGTACTTTCTTTTTTAGAAGTGGAAAAATTTAATAACGATCATAGTTTGAAAAATTATTTTACATATATCAAAGAATTCAATTACTTTGAAGGTAAATCTTTGGGCCAATTACTTAATGCTGAGAAAAAAGCTACCGAGTTAGCTTTAACCAATAATGAACGGCCTAATCTAACCATCAAATTTCCGCAAATTGATGAAAAATCAATTGGAGCTTTTTTCTTTCTTCTGGAATCGGCTACGGCATTTACCGGTGGCTTACTGAATATAAATGCTTTCAATCAACCCGGAGTTGAAGAAGGTAAAATTGCAACATACGCTCTCATGGGTCGCGGCGGATATGAACAGAAAAAACTGGCTATTGAAAAACAACTCAAAAAGAAAAAAACCTTTGAAATTTAATTAATTGATTCCCATTAAACTGCTGCTTGAGGTAAACTGCGATCTTCTTCGTCGCTAGGTACACATTATTAATGATTTCTGTGCTTAATCCTGAGACGATTTTCGGGAATAATATATCTTCTTTGATTGTTAGTTGAATTTTGCATCTTATCGATGTTTTAATCCATTATTGATTTACATATGTTCAAACAGGAGGCCGTTTTGGCATTTAAAGCAATTGATACTAAAACCGATTATGCGCTCATACTGGGAGCATCGAGTGGTTTCGGTGAGTCCGTTTCTCTGGAGTTAGCCCGGGCCGGCGTGAACATAATCGGAGTACATTTAGATCGGGGTGAAGGACTTAAACGGGTCGAAGAACTGAAAAATAAAATCGAAGAACATGGCGTAGAAACCATTTTCTATAACATTAATGCCGCGGCTGAAAAAAAACGTCACGAAGTTGTTCAGTCCATACAAAAATATTTCAAAGATTCCGGTAAAAAAATTAAAACTTTACTCCATTCCCTGGCCTTTGGTTCATTGGCGCCTTATTTTCATCATGATCCCAAAGAGCGTCTGACACACAAACAAATGGACATGACTATGAACGTTATGGCGCATAGTTTGGTGTACTGGACACAGGATGTTTACCATGCCGACTTGTTCACGCGGGGATCAAAGATATTCGCCATGACCAGCTCCGGTTCCAATCGGGTGATTCCTTATTACGGTGCTGTATCCGCAGCTAAATCCGCCCTGGAATCCCATGTCCGGCAAATCGCTTTGGAACTGGGCTCCGAGGGCATTACAGCTAACGCAATACGTGCCGGTGTTACTTACACGCCAGCATTAAGAAAAATTCCCGGACATGAAACGATGATCGATTTGGCTTTAAGTCAAATACCGGCTAAGCGCCTCACACAACCCATGGATATCGCCAAATTTATTTCCGCTCTGATCACTTCGGATGAAGAATGGGCCACAGGGAACGTATTTAACGTGGATGGAGGCGAAATGATTACCGCTTACCACTCACCCTTTACCCGAAAATAGATCTTCTTTTATAAAGAAATGAACCCCTTTCCTCAAAAGTGACGGGCTCGTTTTTTTTATGGAAAGACCGACTCCCATCCGTTATTCATATCAAAGCCAATTCATAATATTTTGAAGTTATATTTATCCTATTCAGAGAGTTGAGTTGAAATATTTTTTTGCCTATACTATGAAAGTAGCCATTGAAACGTCGGGTCCTATAAATTCCTTAGTTGGCATCGGTTAAGTCGGGTGTGGAAAATAAATGGCCAATCGATTTACATGTAATTTTTTAAAAAATTTATCAATCAGGAGGTCAAGCATTTATGGGTAGAGGCGATCAGAAAACGAGAAAGGGAAAAATTTATCGTGGCAGTTATGGAAAAACACGTCCGAGAAAAAAGAAAAAAGGTTCTTCCAAAAAAGATAAATAAAGATACCGGCTACCGAACCCCTTGTAACCAGTATCCTTAATATAATTTTACCGGTCGGCTTCTTCGCTATAGTTTTCGACCGGCGGACAGGTACATACCAGGTTACGGTCTCCGTATGTATTGTCCACACGTCCCACAGAAGACCAGAATTTGTGCTCTTTAACCAGATCCAGGGGATAAACCGCTTGTTTACGCGTATAAGCGTGCTGCCAGTTATCGGCCACCGCTACCTCAACAGTATGAGGGGCATTCTTCAAAACATTGTCTTCCTTATCCGCTTTCCCCTCTTCGATTTCCTTTATCTCATGATAAATGGCCATCATGGACTCCACGAACCGATCCAGTTCCTCTTTGGATTCACTTTCAGTCGGTTCGAACATAATCGTTCCCGGTACCGGCCATGAAACCGTGGGCGCATGAAATCCGTAATCGATCAACCGTTTTGCAATATCCTCCACTTCCACTTGGGCGTCTTTTCGAAACGGTCTTACATCAAAAATCAACTCATGTGCCACACGACCTTTTTTGCCTTTATACAATGCTGGATAATAATCCTTCAGTCTTTCTTTCACATAATTGGCATTGAGAATGGCGTATCGACTGGCATCGGTGACTCCATTTTTGCCCAGCATGCGAATATAGCCGTAAGAAATGATGATAATGCTGGGGCTACCGAACGGGGCTTGCGAAACCGCGCTGATACCTTTTTGACCACCGGTTTCAACAATATTGTGTTTAGGTAGATAATCTTTCAAATGATCGGCAACGGCAATAGGTCCCATTCCCGGTCCACCGCCCCCATGGGGAATGCCGAATGTTTTATGCAAATTAAGATGACATACATCGGCGCCGACTTCAGCAGGACTGGTCAATCCAACCTGGGCATTCATATTGGCACCGTCCATATAGACAAGTCCGCCATTTTCATGAATGATATTACAAATTTCTTTAATATCTTCTTCGAACACGCCGTGTGTAGAGGGATAGGTAACCATCAGCGCCGCCAGGCGATCTTTATGCTTTTCAGCCTTGTTCCGCAAATCATCCAGGTCAATATTACCATGGGCATCGCATTTAACCAAAACCACATCCATGCCTGCCATATGGGCGCTGGCCGGATTAGTTCCGTGGGCGGAAGTGGGAATAAGAGCCACATTACGGTGGCTTTGATTCTGATCCTTAAAATATTCCCGGATAGTCATCAGACCACTGAATTCGCCCTGGGCTCCGGAGTTGGGTTGGAATGAAAGCGCTGAAAAGCCGGTGATCTCGCATAGCAATTTTTCCATATCCTCCATCATCTCCAGGTATCCTGCAGCATACTGATGATCCGTATAAGGATGTAAACCGGCGAACTCCGGCCAGCTCAACGGTTGCATGGCAGAAGCCGGATTGAGTTTCATGGTGCAGGAGCCCAGCGGAATCATGGAAAAGGTCAGCGAAAGATCTTTCTTCTCCAGTGACTTGATATAGCGCATCATTTTGGTTTCGGTTTGATGGGTGTGGAAAACCGGGTGGGTTATAAAATCCGATTTTCGTTGCAACCCATCGGGAATCTTTAAGATATCTTCTGTTCGATTGATGTCGTTTATATCAAACTGTTTTCCGGCAGCTTCTGCAAATACTTCTATGAGATTTTGTAAATCCGATTCGGTAACCGTTTCATCCAAAGCGATACCGAGATGACCATTATCAAATCGGCGCATTTCAATACCTTTAGCCGCAGCTAAACCGACGATTTTTTTCTGTTTTGCCTGATCGGTAATCACATGCAGGGTATCGAAATAATTTTCATTTTGCTGATTATAACCCAGTTTTTGTAAAGCGTTATGCAATACTACAGCATTTTGATGGATGCGTTCAGCTATCTGTTTTAAGCCCTTTGGACCGTGATATACGGCATACATACCGGCCATGATAGCCAGCAAAGCCTGGGCCGTGCAAATGTTGGAGGTGGCTCTCTCACCCCGAATATGCTGTTCCCGGGTTTGCAGGGCCATACGATAGGCGGTATTACCGTACCGATCCACCGACGCTCCGATGATGCGTCCGGGCACCTGCCGGGTGTATTCTTCGCGGGTTGCAAAATAAGCGGCATGGGGACCGCCATACCCCAACGGCACCCCAAAACGTTGGGTATTACCAACGACGACGTCCGCACCCAGATCACCCGGCGCTTTTTGCAAGGTTAAACTCAACAAATCTGCGGCTACAGCAACCAGATTTTCCCGCTCATGGGCACGTTCAATTATGGAATTATAGCTAAATATATTGCCGTGATCATCCGGTGTTTGTAAAAAAATACCGAAGGTCTGTTCATCAAATGTAATATCGGCCGCTGTCACCACCCGGACATCGATATTCAAAGGTTCCGCCCGCGTACGGATAACATCAATGGTGGTGGGATACACATTATCGAGTACCAGGAAGGTATTGGCACCGCGTTTTGCCATCGCCCGGCTGCGCAGGCGGAATAACATGGCCATAGCCTCAGCCGCGGCGGTGGCTTCATCCAGGAGGGAAGCATTAGCCACCGCTAAACCGGTGAGATCACTGACCATGGTTTGAAAATTGAGCAGGGCTTCCAATCGGCCCTGGGCAATTTCAGCCTGATACGGCGTGTATTGCGTATACCAGCCGGGATTCTCAAAAATATTGCGTTGAATGACGGTGGGGGTTATAGTGTTGTAATATCCTAATCCGATATAAGATTTCATGGCGATATTTTTCTGAGCATATTCCCGCATTGTTTTCAGAAATGCATATTCACTTTGCGCTGGGGGGATATTCAACTCGTTTTGCAGCCGGATATCCCTGGGGATGGTCTCATCGATCAATTCATGCAATGAATTACAGGAAACGGTTGACAACATCTCCTTTAACTGATCCTTATCCACGCCGATATGCCGTTCCCGAAACCGATCCCGTTCAGCAAATATATTTTTCATGGTACACACCTTTTATTTATTGATAATCAATACAAAAGTTCAATCCGTTATATTATTCACAAATCATATAAGGCCACAAGATACAAAATAATTCCGATAGAAAAAACCCAATGTTTACTGTGGATGAACGATCTGCCTATAATTTTGATCCCATCTTTCTTCATCAATAAGCTAAATATCGATCCTTTATTAAAAAATGTTTTGTGATTAATAAATGATTACTCGGCAAATTCCAATTTAACCGTTTAGTTCCTTTTAGCCGGCTGTAAAGTGCATTTAAATCAGGAAAGCAAGATGCAAATATCAATAGTTCAAAAGCTGATTGTTTGTTTAGTATTATGCACGGTAATTTTATATTCCGATAATCAGGAGAAGAAAGAATGGGAAATAAAATCCATTCATTTACCAAACCGATCTAATGACGCATTAAGCGGAACGACTTTTATAAACAGCATTAAACACCTTCCTTTCGAACAAAGGGAACAAGCCATCTTAAACGAAATATTATCCGGCAACGTACCGCTCTTCATGCATATAAATGGAGAACCCTGAAAGTGACTTTTAAGGAAGCCGAAAGCGTAAGCCATCAGGTGGTTTACCGGGTGCTGCCCGATTATCTGTGCATCGGGTCGGACAGCGATTATTACCGCGTCCCCATGGGGCCGCAAACAGCGCAAATAATTGCCGATACACTGAATGGCATCCTGCCCACGGCTTAACTGGTCGATGACATCTACCGGCAGGCCAAGGTGAAGCTGAAGCCTTTAACCTTTTACCCGGTTGGAGATAACAACGAACACGTTTATAAATTCATGGAACATAACGATTCCATACAGCAACAACTGGTCAATGCCGAAGCTCAGCCGGGCAATCTTGTCGCCGGTATCAAAAAGGATGTGGTCATAAGCAATAAAATCACCGATCTCTCCCGCCCCGGCCATGTGGTCATCTATGGCTGGCATCGTTTAAACGGTCAGGCTATCCAGCCCCTGGCCAACATCTACCTGGATACCTATGTGTATTATTCCCACGGCATTCGCATCATCTATGAAACCTTGTTAGTCGATGGCTAAAGGATTTATATTAACGATATTTTAACCAATAAAACTCTATATGCACTGTTGAGTTATGAAGATCATCCCATGCGGGTTACAGTATACATAAAATAATCTATAAACCATCCGTTATCTTTAAAAAGATGTAATTACTTTTTGCCGTCCGTATTGTTTTTTTGTAGATTTATACACATATTTTTTCCACTATCGCTTGCATGTTACAATATTTCTTTTGGAGGCCTCATGAAAAA
>WJIP01000340.1 GCA_014730185.1 Caldithrix sp.
CACCGGAGAAGGCCAAAACCGAAACAAAAGAAACAACAAAAGATACCGAGAAAAAAGAAGAAAGACCAAAACCGGAGCCAGTAGAACCAGAAGAAGAACCGGTTGCAGATAAAGAAGCCGAGAAGAAACAGAAACCCAAAAAGCAACCTAAAAAAACAAAAGAAGAAGAATCTGCGGAAGAAGAAGGGATTTCCGAAAAAGAGCGTAAACGGCGTAAAGCGATGGAAATGATACGCCAGGAAAAAGACGCACGTAAAAAGCAAAAGCTGGAACAACAGCAAGCTGAAGCGGAAGCCGCTAAAGGCAAGAAAAAACGCCGTAAAAAACAAAAGAAAAAAACACAGGTTGATATGCAGGAAGTTCAGGATACAGTTAAGAAAACACTGGCTTCCATGGATCGAAAAGGAAAGAAAACCAAAAAGCATAAAAAGGCCCGGGATGATGATGCATTAGGGGCAGAAGAAGAAAATGTAATAAAAGTTACGGAATTCATATCCGTCAGTGATCTGGCTAATTTAATGGATGTCAGTTCCACTGAAATTATTACTAAATGTCTGGAATTGGGTCTCATTGTGTCCATCAATCAACGTCTGGACATTGATACCATTCAACTACTTGCCGAAGAATATGGTTACCGGGTAGAAGAGCAGTATGTGTCCGATTTTGTTGAAGAAGACGTAGAAGAGCTGGATGAGGATAAAGAAGAAGACCTGAAACAAAGGGGACCTGTTGTAACCATAATGGGGCATGTGGATCATGGTAAAACGTCATTATTGGATTTCCTGCGCCGTAGTAATATCGTGGGGGATGAATCCGGCGGTATAACACAGCACATTGCTGC
The DNA here is from genome assembly GCA_014730185.1 of Caldithrix sp. Classification (GTDB taxonomy): domain Bacteria; phylum Calditrichota; class Calditrichia; order Calditrichales; family Calditrichaceae; genus WJIP01. The sequence continues at coordinate 842 of WJIP01000340.1, forward strand.
CTATGAAGTGGAGTATGAAGGAAAAAACATAACGTTCCTGGATACTCCGGGCCATGAAGCCTTTACGGCTATGCGGTCCAGAGGGGCACAGATTACTGACGTGGTTATCCTGATTATAGCCGCTGACGATGCTGTTATGCCTCAAACCGATGAAGCTTTGGACCATGCCAAGGCCGCTGGGGTTAAAATTGTAATCGCTATAAATAAAATGGATAAACCGGGAGCCAACTCTGATAAAATCAGACAACAATTGGCCGACCGGGATGTATTATTGGAAGATTGGGGCGGTTCCTTTCAAAGTGCTGAAATTTCCGCCAAAACCGGCCAGGGTATTCCCGAGTTATTGGAAAAAGTTCTGCTGGAAGCCGAAATGCTTGAATTAAAGGCCAATCCTAAGCGGACGGCAACCGGTTATGTGATCGAATCACGATTGGATCGCGGAAAAGGCGCTATCGCTACGGTATTGGTCAAAAACGGCACTCTGCGTATGGGCGATAATTTTGTCGCCGGAAATCAATATGGTAAAGTGCGTGCCTTGCTGAATGAAAAAGGTGAACGCGTTGAGGAGGTTGGTCCGGCTCAGCCTGCCCTTGTAGTCGGTTTTATGGGTGTAGCTCAAGCCGGCGATCATTTCACCGTCATGGATGATGAGAAAAAAGCGCGGGATATCAGCACCAAGCGGCAACAATTGCGTCGTGAGCAGGAAGCTAAACAGGTGAAGATGATGACGCTGGATCAAATATCCGAGCAAATTAAATCCGGCAATATCGAAGAATTACCAGTCCTTATAAAGGCAGATGTGGACGGTTCGGCCGAAGCAATTGCCGATGCCCTGCTTAAACTCAATACCGAAGAGGTCGCCGTCAATGTGGTTCGAAAAGCGGTTGGCCCCATTTCAGAATCGGATGTTTTGTTAGCTTCCGCATCTGGAGCCGTGATTATTGGATTCCACGTGAGGGCCAATGCTCAGGTTCGTGATTTGGCTAAAAAAGAAAATGTGGATATCCGTATCTATCGGGTTATCTACGATGCCATTAATGATGTTAAACTGGCACTGGAAGGATTGCTGGAACCGACTACCGAAGAAAAAGTTGTCGGCGTAGCCGAAGTAAGAGATGCCTTCAAAATTTCACGCATAGGAACAATAGCCGGGTGTTATATTACCGAAGGGAAAATATCGCGCAACAATGATATCCGATTATTCCGGGACGATATGCAGATATTTGAAGGGTCCATCGCTTCTCTAAAACGTTTCAAAGATGATGTCCGGGAAGTTGCTTCCGGCTATGAATGTGGTATCCAGGTGGCAAATTTCAATGATATTAAAGTAGGTGACATTATCGAGGCCTATGAGAAGGTCACGATTAAACGAACATTGCAATAGAGATGGTAATAGGATTGTTGGAAGCTGAAGTGATTATCCCGGCCAGCACATCTCTTAAAGATAAACGGATGATACTGAACCGGATTAAAAATCGTCAACAAAAACATTTTAATGTCGCTTTTGCCGAAACAGACTTTCAGGAAAAGTGGCAGCGGACAAAAATTGCCTTTGTAACCGTTTCTTCGAATCGGAAAACGACCGAGGAAACCTTAAACAATCTGTTCCGAAGTCTGGACAAGGAATCGGATTACGAAATTATTAATTACGAATTTGATTATACATAGTTATGGCGGATCAAAGAAGAATAAAACGCTTCGCGGATTTAATTAAAAGGCAGTTGGCCCATATCATTGAAACGAAGTTGTCAGACCCGGATAAGGGATTTATTACATTGACCCATGTCAAAGTATCGGCGGATTTGGGTGTGGCAACCATTTATTATACTATAATGGGTGATCAGGAACAGCAGGATAAAACCCAGGCGGTATTAAATCGTTCGGTCCCTTTCCTTAAAAACGAATTAAAACCATTCATCAGTACGCGGAAAATGCCGGATTTACGCTTTTTTTATGATGAAGCATTAGACCGTGCCGATAAAATTCAGTCAATTTTAGATAAAATTAATAATGATTCCCGTAATACAGAAAGGTGATTTAGCGGATATAAACGTCCAAAGCGAAGGCTTTATTTTGCTTATCGATAAACCGGCGGGATGGACATCTTTTGATGTTGTTAAAAAGCTGCGGGGATTTCTTAAAATAAAAAAAGTAGGACACGCCGGAACCCTGGACCCATTTGCCACCGGACTTCTGATTGCAGGAATAGGCAAAGCCACCAAGAAGCTGAGCCACTACAGCAATCTCTGCAAACGATACGATGCGGAGATCACATTTGGCCAGGAAAGAGATACTTATGATGTAACCGGTAAAATTGTGGAAGAAATGAAAACGGATCAGTTGCAGGAAGGGGATATTAAACAAGCCTTAGAAAAAATGACGGGTTCGCTCTTACAGGAACCACCGATGTATTCGGCGAAAAAAGTGAATGGTGTGCCCTTATACAAACGGGCAAGACGAAATGAAGTTGTGGAACGTCCAAAAAATGCGGTTACCATCTATGAGGTTTACTTGATTGATTGGCAAAACCCGGTCGCCCGGATCCAAATGAAAGTTTCCAAGGGGACCTATGTTCGAGCCTATGCTCACGATATTGGCCGGGAGCTGGGCAACCGGGCATACGTCAGCGCATTAAGACGCACACAAATCGGCCGGTATGAAGTGCAGAACAGTTTTACGATAAATCAATTTATGGATTACTGGAAAAATCTGAACTGACCGGATATATGCAAGTAATTTGGGGATTGGAAAATATTGGTACACCGTATGATAGTGTGATTACCATTGGAACTTTTGACGGCATCCATTCAGGACATATACAGATCATTGACAGAGTGTGTGAGGTGAGCGGCCAAAAGCATATGGCTTCATCGATGGTGACGTTTGATCCTCATCCAAAGAGGGTTGTGAATCCAGCCCTTAAGGATCAGATTAAATTATTATCAACCATTGAAGAAAAAATCGAGCAGTTGAAAAAAACGGATCTGGATCATCTAATCATTATCCGTTTTGATAAAGCCTTCTCTTCGCTAAGCTATGAGACGTTTCTCAAATCGGTACTCATTGAGCGGATAGGAGCCCGGTATATCATAGTTGGATACGATCATGCGTTTGGTAAAAACCGGGAAGGTAATTATTCTACTTTAAAAGAACTGCAATCTAAATATGGATTTGGTGTAGAACAGGTACAGCCCGTAGAACGTAATGATCATATTGTAAGCAGCAGCCTGATTAGGCAAATGATAAAAGATGGTAAAGTGGAGGAAGCGGTTGATTATCTCGGTCGGCAATATACACTATACGGTAAGGTGAAAACCGGAAGTGCTATGGGTAAGGCACTGAAATTCCCTACCGCTAACATCGAACCTCTTCATCCAAATAAAATTATTCCTGCAGATGGTGTGTATGCAGTTGATGTGCGATGGAATGACCAGGTGCATAAAGGAATGATGAATATCGGATTTAAACCCACTCTGCACGAACGGAATAAAAAACGTTCATTGGAAGTTCATCTGTTTGATTTTAATGAAGATATTTATAATCAGACATTAAAAATTATTTTTAAAAAACGCCTTCGCAGTGAAAAAAAATTTTCCTCGAAAGAGGAGCTGGTTGAACAGCTTAAAATCGACATGAAAAACAGTTTACAAGTATAATTTTGGAGGTCTTCAAAATGGCACTCACCAAAGAGATGAAAAATGATATCGTCAAGAAATTCGGTAAAGATGCGACGGACTCCGGTAATACCGAAGTTCAGATTGCCTTGCTGACGGAACGGATTAAATATTTAACGGATCACCTTAAATCGCATAAAAAAGATCATCACTCCCGACGGGGACTTTTAAAATTAGTCGGACATCGCAGAAGGTTATTACGATATATGGCTAAGCAAGACATTATGCGCTATCGTAAGTTGATTGCTGAATTAGGAATTAGAAGATAAACGAGTATTGAGACTCCCTGGAGGGGAAATGATTATTAATGAAGATATTGAATTTGGCGGTTTAAAACTGGAAATTGAAACCGGCAAACTCGCAAAACAAGCAAACGGTGCCGTCATTGTTAAATATGGTGAAACTATGGTCCTGGTAGCGGCCACCGCCACAGATGAACCCATCGAAGATCGCGGCTTTTTCCCACTGAGTGTGGAATATCGTGAAAAAACCTTTTCTGCAGGGCGCATACCCGGTGGATTTATTAAACGGGAAGGAAGGCCCAGCGATAAAGAAATTTTATCGGCACGTCTGATCGATCGGCCTATACGACCGTTATTTCCTGAAAATTATTTACACGAGGTACAGATTATAGCTTATGTACTCTCAATGGATAAAGAAAATGAACCGGATGTGCTTGCAGGCTTAGGTGCCTCGGCAGCTTTATCCATATCCGATATTCCCTTCGCCGGTCCTATCGCAACGGTAAGGGTGACCAAGGTTAAAGATAAGTATATCATTAATCCCACCATCGATCAGATCGAAAATTCAGAGCTGGAATTAGTCGTTGCCGGTTCCAAAGATTCCATTGTAATGGTCGAGGGTGAAGCAAAAGAGGTCTCGGAAGAAATCATTCTGGAAGCTATTGACGAAGCGCATAAAGCTATCAAACAGTTGGTGCAGATTCAGGAAAAATTCATTGAAAAAGTAAAACCGCAAAAGATGACGGTGCCGGAAAAAGATTTACCCGAAGGTTTGGAACAAAAAGTTAAAGAACTGGCATCTGATGAAATTAAAACGAGCATTCGCATTCAGGAGAAAAGTGCCCGTAATAAGGCTTTGAAGGAACTGAATAACCGTGCAGTGGAAAGCTTGCAGGAAGAGTATCCGGAAGCGGAAAGGGCCATCGCCAACATACTGCATGATTTAGAGAAAGATGAGATGCGTTCCATGATTTTGGATGAAAAAACGCGCCTTGATGGCCGCGGATTTACCGATATCCGGACCATCGATGTGGAAGTGGGCATCCTTCCCCGGGTTCACGGTTCTGCCCTGTTTACCCGTGGACAAACCCAGGCTTTGGGGATTGTTACACTGGGGACCAAAGCTGATGAACAAATTATTGATGCTCTGGAAGGTGAAAGTTCAAAAAAATATCTACTCCACTATAATTTTCCACCCTTTTGTACCGGCGAAGTTAAACCGATACGCGGTGTAAGCAGAAGAGAGGTGGGCCACGGTAACCTGGCAGAGAGAGCCATACAGCCCGTTGTTCCCGGTGACGGAGGATTCCCCTATACCATCCGTATTGTATCCGAGATTCTGGAATCCAACGGATCGTCCTCAATGGCCACAGTTTGTGCCGGTTCTTTGGCTCTCATGGACGCTGGTGTACCTATTAAAGGTGCGGTTGCCGGTATTGCCATGGGGTTAATAAAAGAAGATGATAAAATTGCCATATTATCGGATATCCTTGGCGATGAAGATCATTTAGGGGATATGGATTTTAAGGTCGCAGGAACATCAAAAGGAATAACAGCCGTACAGATGGATATTAAAATCGAGGGCATCTCGAAAGATATTATGTCGCGTGCTTTGCAGCAAGCACTTGAGGGACGCCAACATATAATGGATGAGATGAACGCTGTTCTTGAGAAACCTCGTGATGATATAAGCCGCTATGCACCGCGAATATTTGAAATTAAAATTCCGGTAGACAAAATCGGAATGGTTATCGGTCCGGGAGGCAAAACCATTCGAGAAATGACAGATAAACATGAAGTTACCATAGATATCGAACCCGATGGCAGAGTGTTAATCGCTTCACCCGATGTAAATGAAGCTGAAAAAGTGCGCGAGATCATAAAAAG
>WJIP01000341.1 GCA_014730185.1 Caldithrix sp.
AAGCGTTTTCTCTTAGCAGTTGTTTTTTTTGCGAAAGCAATAGTGTTTTTTCTTGTTGAAGCGCATCTAATTTCTTTTTGGAAATATCTGCTTTTTCCATTTCGACAGGTAGCTTTTTCTCTTCAAGCTGCATCTCTTTCTCAAGAGAATGCATCACATTATCAATTTCGCCAACTTCCCCTTCCACGTATCTACCAGAGCTGGCTTTTAGCGAATCAATAAATGTTTTTTGTAACGAAAGCTTTTCTTTTCGTTCTTTTAACTGATCCATTTTGGTGCTTAGATTACTAATTTTATTATTTACTGTGGCTATTTTTTTCTCTAAATTTGCTTTTTTAGCATTCATATTTTTGAGCTTTTCCTGAGTTGTATTGAGCTGGGTGTTTTTAAATTTCTCAATTTCTTCAGTAAGTTCATCTTTTTGCTTGGTTATAGAAGCCTTATCTGCGGCCAGTTTTTTCTGCTCTTCAATAATGGATTCTTCTTCTTCCATAATAGATTCTTCTTTTTCAAGAAGTGACTTTTCTTTGTTGGTGAGCTCTCTTTGCTCTTTAGATAAGGTAGTTTCTTTTTCTAGGAGTGATTTTTCCTTATCTAAAAGTTTTTTTTCTTTGTCAGTAAGCTGCTCAACCTTAGCGCGAAGTTCTTTAATCTCGTTTTGTAAAGAATCTCGGATTTGAATGAGTTTGTTTTTATCCTGTTCTAAGTTTGACGCTCCCTTCTCGATTTTTTCTTCAGTCAATTCTAAAGAATCTCTAATTGCATTCACTTTATCCACTAGTGATTGCAACTCTTTTTGACTTTTATCGACCGATTTTTTCTGTTTATCTAAAAGAGTCTGCATGGATTCTTCATCTGTTTGAGATCCGCAGGAAATCATAAAAAAGATAATTGTTATTAAAGAGACCAAATATAGCTTATGGAACCTGTCTTTGATTAACATCGCATTTCTCCTTTTTAAAAATGGGTATATGAATAATTTTGGTCATAAATGGATAGACTTTAAATAATGTAAAAAGTAACGCTAATTAAAAAAAATAATACTCGAAGGTACTTCGGGCTACACTTGTAGGCAAGTCTAAGTTATTATCAGGACCAATAAGCATTTAATTGAATCAAAGCTCCAAAGCCTTACGCGCGAATTTTAGGTTGATGTTTTTCAAAGTGAGAAAGGTTTATTTTTCAGACTGTTTATCCAGTTGTTCACCAATTTTAAGGATGTCTACATCAATCGTCTCAATTTCTTTCAACAGAGATTCCAGCTCTTGTTTTTTGAAAGAGACCTGTTTGCGGTTTTGTTCGGCATACAAGGCGTAAACACTATCCCCCAGTTTTTTAAGTAAGCGGTCTTTGTCCGCCTTTAATCGGTTCATAGCGGCTACGTTCTTGTATTTTTCAGCATAACCCTGCACCTGATCCTGAACCTGCTCCGCAAATTTGGCACTGGCCTCATACGCGTCCGATAAATTACCCTTCAATTTTTCCAACAGATTGTTGACCGCTTTGGTGGATTTTTTGGAAATTTCACTAGTGAATTTGGTGGTTGTTTCACTGATATCGGAAACGATTTCAGTGCTTTTTTCACCGACCGTTTTGGCTTTTTCCTCGATCGTCTCCGCTGTGTTGGTTAATGGAGTTGATTCTTTTGGGGTTTCTGTGGAAGGACTTTGCCTGGTCTCGGTTTTTTTAGTCGATTTTGGGGCAGTCTTTTTTGTGCTTTTTGGGGAGCTGCTCTTGGTTTTAGATTTTGCCGTTGTCTTTTTTGACGTCTTTTTCTTTTCCTCTGAAGAGGTTTTGTTTGTTTTAGACGCTTGCGGTTTTTTAGGTGTATCTGCCATGATGTAGTCCTTTCGTATTTAATATTGGGTTTTAAAGTTGTTTTTGATCATAAGAAAACCATGTGCTTTGGTGAGTAATATAACTATGTACGGCCCCGACGACAATGCTTTGGCTCATGGAAATGCATTATTACTGCGGATTTTTATCCACAATTTGATAAAGATCCAGCCGCCGATCCTGTAGATTTAACACCGTACCTCTTTTGCGATGGCGTTTTAATACTTCCAGATCCACATCAGCCACCACCACGGTTTCGGTGTTTGGAGAACATTCACCGGCCACGCCGTCGCGGGAGAAGCCGAAATCCGAGGGTGTATAGATCCCGGATTGGGCATAGTTGATATCTATATTTTCAACAAAGGGTAAGTTACCCACATTACCGGCCAGCGCCGCGTACATCTGGTTTTCAATCGCCCGGGCCTGGGCGCAGTACCGTACCCGTAAATAGCCCTGCCGTTCGTCGGTGCAGAATGGTACGAATAAAATATTGGCGCCCTTTTCCGCGGCGATGCGCGACAATTCGGGAAATTCCACGTCATAACAAATTTGAATGGAAATTTTGCCCTTGTCCGTATCAAATACATTAAAATGCTTACCCGGTTGCACGCCCCACCAGTGCCGTTCATTAGGAGTGATATGCAGCTTATATTGTTTTTCGATGGTACCGTCCCGTTTGAATAAGTATGCGATGTTATAAAGATTATCGTCTTCAAAGGCGAAATGTGATCCGCCGATAATATTGATGTTGTATTTCACGGATAAACTGTAAAACAAATCCAGGTATTGAGGCGTGAACTCGGCCAGACGGCGCACCGCTTTAGCCGGCCGGGCGTCCGGTAACGAAGATAACAACTGCAGGGTAAAGATCTCCGGAAAAACAGCAAAATCCGATTTATAGCCCGATGCCACATCCACAAAATATTCACACAGCTCGGCAAATTCATCAAAAGAGGTAATTCGCCGCATTTGATACTGGATAACACAAATACGCACCGGCAGAGAGGGCAGCATACGGTAAGGTCGTTTGGGTTGATAATGCAAATTCATCCATTCCAGCAAAATGGCATATCCCTGTGATAATTGATCCTCCGGTAAATAATCGGGTAAAATACGTTTGATGGTGAAGCCATTGGATAACTGAAAGGTTAAAATGGGATCGTAAATGTTTTTTTTGAAAACTTCATCGACGTATTCATAGATGGTTAGACGATCCTTGTAATTTTTATAATTGGGCATCCGGCCACCGATAATGATGCGCTTTAGATTGAGTTGACGGGTTAGTTCTTTTCGCGCTTCATACAATCTGCGACCGATCCGCATACCCTGATAATCGGGATGCACCATCACTTCGATGCCATACAGTGTATCGCCTTCGGAATCGTGATTATCGATGTAGCCCTCGGCGGCGATTTCATCGTAGGTATGCTTGTTGCCGTATTCATCAAATTCGACGATCAGGCTGCTTGATGAACCAATCAGCTGCCCCCCGTACTCCACACCAATCTGTCCCTGAGGAAATGTCACAATCTGGCTGAAAAATTCGTTATAGGTCCATGGTGTCATATGCGGAAAGCACTGTTTCTGCATCGCTATGATTGCTTCAAAATCTTCGGCCTTCAGCGGGCGCAAATGAATTTGTTTATTAAAATCATCATTATTGGTCTTAGATTCCATTGTTTTTACTCCATTTGTTCAGACAAATCATCCATGGAAATGCTTTGTTTTTAGGTTGCATTATATGTTATAAAGATTTGAATGTAATCGAAAGCGCAAATTTATCCAAACTCAAAATGGAAATAAGTTTTTTCTATTTGGCATCTGAAAAACCCTATATCAGGCATCTATACCCCAAATGGGGCATTAGATAAACCCACCTTGCCTGTTAAATGCCGGTTTTAAGCCTTTTAACGGTTTGGCATACGATTTGTCTTTTATTACATAAACAGTCAAATCAATTAAACCGGAGGATGATTTATGTGTTATGTTAAACGTATTAGTGTTTTAGGTATTGTTTTATTGATAGTTTCACAGATGTTGGCAGCAAATTTACAGGATGGACGCAAAGTACTCATTCGTAAAAGTGAAGGATATCGGCTGGGTGTATTGGTCGAGCAAGTCGCTGACGATGAAGCGAAGGAAAAAAATCTGCCGGGAAAGGTGCGTATTGTTTCCCTGGTGGAAGACAGTGAGGCCGAACGCATCGGTTTGCAAAAAGGCGATATCATTCTGGCTTTTGAAGGAAAGAACATTACCACTGTCGAGGATTTGCTCGGTAAAGTTGATGCCATTTCAGAACCTAAAGAGGTGCAGCTGAAAATCTGGCGGGATGGTCAGGAAATCACATTTAATGGAATGTTGTCCGAATTGCCGGAAGAAAGTGAAGTCGATGTGGTAATTGATGACGACATCGATATTGAGATGGATCTTGAACAATTACCCCGTCTGCAGAAACATTTACAGAAATTAGACGTCGATTTTATGCATGGAATGACCAAAGGCGGATATCTGGGCGTTAAAGTCGAAGCGATGACAGAACAGTTACTGGAATATTTTGAAGTGGAACATGGTGTATTAATCGAAGAAGTGATGGCCGATTCCCCGGCTGAAAAAGCCGGTCTGAAAGCGGGCGATGTGATTACAAAAGCCGCTGATAAGGATATACACGATTATGCCGATTTGGTGCGCACTTTGAATTATTATGACCCGGACGATGAGATCCAAATCATCCATTACCGCAAAGGTGACCGCCATCAAAGCAAGGTAAAACTGGGCAAGAAAGAACATTCCATGCGTTGGTTCGATAAACACAAGATGCGGCAGATGATGGATGGCGTACAGAAAGAGGTTAAGGTTATCAAAGAAAATGCTAAGGAAACCGTAAATAAAGCACGTGAAATTAAAGCGGATATGATCAAACGGAAATTCATGCTGTTTTAAGATTAACAAAAATTATTTGCAACTTCTTTCAAAAACTGAGTATACTTTACACATAGATAATCCGGGTTAGCCCCGGATTATTGTGTTTAAAAACATATCGCGTAAGGAGTGTCGTTCTGTATTTCAGTATCAAAATAAAACTGATCCTGTTGTTATCGCTGCTAATGGCTGCCGTTCTGGCTATTCAGCTTTACTTTACCCATCAGAGTCAGCAGGATGTTTTGAGGGAAATGGACCGTATTTCCCGCAATATAAACCAGGTGACTGATGCGCAGATGAAGCGCGAATGGGCCATAATGGATAATTATAAAAAGAAACGGGTGCATGCGGATTCATTAATTATACTTAAAAAAAACGTGCATAGTCAATTAAAGTCTATGCGCGACCGACTTAAAAAGCAACCCATGCAATTACCCGATGTATTGGATATCAGAGCCGCCAACCAAAGTGTTTCGGAACAATTGGAACGCATACGGAAAGGCGGTTCTTATTTGGATACTACGGTCATCAAGAGCATTACCCGTGGTATGAGCGGGTACGATGAAAGGATCCGTTCCAAGGCGCTTGTCCGCCTGGATTCTCTGGAACACCACACGGTTGAAGAAATCGAGATAAAACTGGATGCTGTGGCCAAATTCGATTCGATCGCCGGAAAGCAATGGTTGAAAGCTGAAAAAAAAGAAAAAGATGGTCAAGAAATTTTTTCCATCGTTATCCCCGATTTCAGCGCACCTGACCGGCCACGACTGATCCGCTATTCATACGATACCGGTGCGCTCAATAACGCTTTCAGTGCAGTGCGCAACCGCAATATTCTGGTAACAATTATTATCTTTGCCATTTCCATATTAATCATTACGCTGATTACCCAGCGTTTTTTAAAACCTTTACAAACCCTTAAGCAATCCTTTACTAATGTAGTCGACGGGCAGGCCGTGCAACCGCTTGATGCCATACGCCGGGATGAAATCGGCAGTTTAAATCGTGCTTTTAATCAGATGACGGAAGAATTACAGAAAAACAGGCAAAAAGAAACCCTGCACAAACGCCAGCAGCGCCTGGCCGCCCTGGGCCAACTGGCGGCCGGTGTAGCCCACGAAATCAAAAATCCGCTCAACGCCATTCATCTTACGCTAGAACATCTGCAGGATAAGTTTATCCCCACTCACTCCAGCGAACAGGCCGGGGCCTATCTGCAGAATGCGCAAAGCGAAATCCATCGTCTGGATAAAATTGTTAATAATTTTCTTAATTACGTGCGTACTGAACAACTGGACAAAAAGAAAACCAATGTGAATACACTGCTGAGGGAAGTCGTCCACCTGTATGAGCGGGAATGCTCGGCGCATAACATTGAAGTAGAGTTAAAGCTTCATGAACCTTTTGTCCATGCCGTGGACCGGGAACGCGTTAAAACGGCCCTGGTCAATATCATTCTCAATGCCATTCAGGCTATGCCCGATGGCGGAACCCTTAGCTTGCAAACACAGCCCGAAACCAACAACATAACCATTTCCGATACGGGTAACGGTATTCCATCCAAAGATCTGGAAAACATTTTCGATCTATTTTATACTACCAAAGCCAGCGGCACCGGTCTCGGGTTACCCACGGCCTATAAAATTCTGGAGGCCCACCAGGCCGACCTAAAAATTGAAAGTGAGCCGGGCCGGGGAACGCAGGTAATGATTATTTTTGCGTCCGTTAACGGAAAGATGCAGGAAAATAACGGGGATTCTCTATAATGCGTATTTTGATTATCGATGATGAACCGAGCCAGAGAACGATTATACAGGATATTCTGAACGATGCCGGTTACGAAACGACCACAGCCGGGGACGGGGAAACCGGCATGCAGGTCTTGCAGCAAAATAATTTTGAGATTGTACTGACGGATTTGAAAATGCCCGGTTTAAGCGGTCTGCAGGTGTTGGAACAGGCCACGGCTCTGGATGCGCATACCCAGGTCATTATTATGACGGCCTTCGGTTCCATCCCCAACGCGGTAAGGGCGATCAAAAAAGGGGCCTATGATTATCTGACCAAACCCTTCGACAAAGACGTGCTGCTGCGTTTGGTGCGGCGGGCAGGGGAGAAATCCATGCTCCTGCGGGAAAACGAACGACTGCAGGATGCCGTCAGTGAGCGCTACCGCTATCACAGCCTGATCGGACGCAGCCCGGCTATGCAAAATATCTATCGCCTGATGGACCGCATTCGTGATATCGACGCCACCGTACTGATCTGCGGTGAGAGCGGTACCGGTAAAGAACTGGCGGCCAAAGCCATCCATTACAGCGGCAAGCGTAGCAAGGATCCCTTTGTGGCCCTCAATTGCGGCGCCATCCCCGAAAATCTGATTGAAAGCGAACTGTTCGGTCATGAAAAAGGAGCTTTTACCGGTGCTCACCGGGCTTATGCCGGTAAATTTGAGCAGGCGGATAAAGGCACGTTGTTTCTGGACGAAATTTCCACCATGCGGCCCGATTTGCAAGTGCGTCTGCTACGGGTTTTAAACGATAAACAGATTACACGGGTAGGATCGGATAAGGCCATTCACCTGGATGTACGGGTGGTGGCGGCCACCAATGACGATCTGCAAAAACGGGTAAAAGAACAATCCTTCCGGGAAGATTTGTATCATCGTCTGAACGTCTTCCATTTGGATTTACCGCCATTACGGGAACGCAAAGAAGATATTGCCTTGCTGGCCAGACATTTTTTACGCAAATATGCTGCCGCTTACCATATCGATGAACCGGAGTTTACGGAAGAAGCCCTGCTTACCTTACAGAATTACCCCTTTCCCGGCAATGTACGGGAACTGGAACACATCATGGAAAAAACCATCATTCTGGGGGATACAGCACCCATTACTGCGGACAGCCTGATGCTGGATGGTGATCCTCACGCGGATCATCCGCCAGAGGAAAACCAATCGATTCCAGACATGGAAAAGCAGATGATTGAGCAGGCCATGCGCCAATGCCGGGGCTCCATCAAGGAGGCCAGCAAAGCTTTGGGTATTTCCTACAAAACGCTGCAATACCGGCTGCGTAAACATGGTTTGGATCGTGATCAGTTTATTCCGTAGATATCGTATCCATCCCTCCGTTGCATTTTAAATTTTAAATGGCTACAATAGCTTATTATGCATATACGCAAACAATGGCTGTTTAAAATGGTGACCCTTCTGCTGCCGTTTATTCTGCTCTTGACAGTTGAGCTGCTGTTGCGCCTGTTCAATGTATGGTCCGTGGAACCTCTGTTTTTGCAGGTAAACAAGCAGAGCCGGTCGGTGTATCAATTAAATCCGGAAGTCGGACAGCGCTATTTTTCGGCATCCATGTCCGTGCCCCGTCTGTATCCGCAAACATTTGCTCAGGTCAAAGGAGACAACACCGTACGCATTTTCTGCCTGGGTGGATCGACCACGGCCGGTTTTCCTTTCGAGGCCACCGTACCCTTTCCTTTTCAGCTTGAACGGTATTTATCGGCGGCCAAACCGACAACACAATTTGAAGTAATAAATGCGGGGCTTTCGGCGGTGAACAGCTACACGGTACTGGATTTGCTGCCGGAAATTATGGCGGTTGACCCGGATTTGCTGGTCATTTACATGGGCCATAATGAATTTTACGGGGCCTATGGCAGCGCCAGTGCTCAATCCATAGGGCAGAACGGCTGGCTCATCCGCTGGTATCTGGATGTGCAGAAATGGCGCATCGTGCAGGGGGTAAAACGTTTTATCGGATTGTTTGCAGGGGATGCTCAGCCGTCGGTACAAGATCAGACCCTGATGGAACAAGTCATCGGGCAGCAGGAAGTGCAATGGTCATCGCCAACCTATCAAAAAACACTGGCCAATTTTTCCGACAACCTAACTAAAATTTTACAGGCGGCGGAAAAAAACGATGTACCGGTGTATCTAGGTACACTGACGGCTAATGTGCGCGATATGCAGCCACTGCAATATGCCATCCGCAAGCCGCAAAATCTGCCTTCCACGATATTATCCCGCGCTGATACCCATTTTAAGCAGGGCCATTACGAATCCAGCCTGCCATTGTATCGGGATTTGCTGCAGACCGACAGCGCCAATGCTTATTTATGGTACCAAATCGGTAAATGCTATCGGGCAACCGGCGACAGTGTGCAGGCAGCCCGTTATCTGCACGGAGCATTGCGACGGGATGCTCTGCGCTTTCGTGCGGATAAATCCTTCAATTCCATTATCATGCATAAAGCGCGGTTGCATTCGGTTGTGCTGGTCGATATTGCCCAGGCCTTCAACAAACAGACCCCCACAGGATTGCCGGGCGATGAAATATTTTGCGATCATCTGCATCCCAATCCTTACGGTTATCGGTTGATGGCTGAAGAATTTACTGCCTCCATTCTTAAAAATCATTTTGAAGAAAATGAACCTTTCAAACGTATGCAGGACCATCACTCCGTAATTACACCGTTGGACTGGGAAATAGGTTTGATTAAAATTCACCGATTGATGCAGCGCTGGCCTTTCGCTGACCGGCCAATCCATTATAACAATTATCAGCCGTATGGCGATTCCGCCACCTTTGCAATCGCCTATGATTTTGTGCACAAGCATCATAACTGGCCGCGGGCCCATTACCGGATGGCCAGCCTTTATAAAGAACACCGGCAATGGGCCAATGCCAGACGGCAATATGTGGCCGTAAGCGTGTTTTATCCCCACCGGGCCGACCCCCTGGAAAAAATTGCTGAAATCGATATGCGGCAAAAACGATGGCGGTCCGCGCAGCGTTATCTTGAGCAAGCATTACCCTTAAGCCGCAAGCAGGGCACCCTGTATCTAAACCTGGCCAAATGCCAGTGGAATTCCGGTCAGTTTGCACCTGCTGTGCAGAGTATTCAGAAAGCCATCGTGGCGCCGGAAATGAATATAACGCAAGAATCGGAGGCCATGTATTACCTGGCCGTATTTTTGACCGAAGGCGGACGTTATAAGGATGCGCTGAAGGTGCTGGATGATCTGCTGAATATGAATCCCGATTATCAACCGGCGCAGCGTTTACACGAACGGCTGCAGAACCGCCCGTAAGTATAATGATGATCTAATAGGTTCTCACGTTTACAAAATTCGGAATTTGATTTACAAGACAGACATTTTGCTCAATAGGTTATGCTTTTTTGTGTTAACATCTCAGGAGGCATCCGATGGAGGATAAAAGGTATTTTTATGCAGCCAGGGTTACCCGTGTATACGACGGTGATACCTGCACAGTGGATATTGATCTGGGATTGTATATCTGGGTACGGGGGGAGACTATCCGGCTGGCCCGAATTGACGCTCCGGAAATCAGAGGCCGGGAGCGCCCGCAGGGCCTGCAGTCGCGGGACTACTTGCGCTCGCTCATAGATAATCAAGAAGTGTTTATCCAAACCATCAAAGATAAAAAAGGCAAATACGGGCGCTATATTGGCGAAATCTGGGTAGAACATTCAGCGGGCAACTGGATTAATGTAAGTGACAACATGGTCAACGAAGGTTATGCAATCTATTTTACGTATTAACACAATACCAGTTTAAAAGGAAGAAAGTTTACGGTACATTAATCCGTAGAACATTTCCAGATAGCGGGCGATCTCCTCCCGTTCCAGATTGGACACATATTTCCAGAAACCGTAGATACGGGCCAGTGAGAGCAGACGACTGGCATACAGTTTCCAGGTATACCGTTCCTCAACCCGTTTTACTCCGCCTTCGGCGATGGCACGCCAGTATTGGTTATCCTCCTGGCATCGTTCAAAAAAATCGATAAGCTGCTGAGTTACGGATTCGCCGTAATTGGGATCAATATGAAAACCGGATTTACCATGCTGGATAATTTCCAGGGGACCACCATAATGGGTGGCAAAGACCGGTAATCCGGAAACCATGGCCTCGATAACGGTTAAACCAAAAGCTTCAAAAAGAGCGGGTTGCATAAATACACCGCGGCGATCTGCAATATAGCGGTATAATTCGCCCACCAGATTTTTATCCGATTGATTTTTATACCATCGTACCTGATCGTATAAATCGTATTCATCCAGCAGGTGGTACATTTTATCGATTTGTTGTTTTTCTTCATCATCGTTGGAATGGTTAATATCCACATGCCCGGCTACAAGAAACAGGTTAGCCAGCTCTCGCAGCCGGTCACTTTTGCCGTACCATTCTACCAAACCGGTAATATTTTTGACATGATCCAAACGGGACATGGCGAAAATAATCGGTTTATCGGGATCTTTTAACTGACCGCGACCGTCACTGCCCGGTTCGCCGAAAACGATTTGTTCCAGTTCATCATGCAGTTCAGTTAATCGCAAGGCATCCTCCCAGAACGGAAAGTACACTTTTGGGTCGCTGCCGGGAGACACAATATTGAACTTGGGGTCAAAGATATTGACGCCCTTAACCACGCGATACAGAGCGGGCATAGTGAAAGCGTTGTAACTTTCGTATTGCCCGACGGATTGACGGGTACCGGCGATTTCCTGATACGTACTGGTGATGATAAAATCAGCCGCGTTCATGGCGATCAGGTCGGCAGTGAACTGTGAGGAAAAATGGTATTGTTCTTCATTGTCTTTCCAGTATAAGGCCGAAAACAGATATTTGGTTTTTTCCAAGGCGTGGGCAATGTTACACTGTGTCACACCCATTTTATGAGCCAGTAAAGTGGCCACCAGATTACCATCGGAATAATTACCAATGATGAAATCCGGGCGCTGTCCCAGTTCGGCTAAAATTTCTTTTTCGGCGTCATTGGCAAAGCGTTCCAGATAAGGCCAGATATCGAAACGGGAAATCCAATCATTCATAATTTCACCGGATTCATTCCGGAAAGGTACACGCAAGATTTTGGCGTTGTGCGTGCCGATGACATTCTCCACCCGTTGGTTACAGGTAGTGTTGCCGGCATTGGGAATGAGCCGTGTAATGATCAATATTTCCGGCTCCAGATCCAATCCCTGGTTGGTGAGCGAAATATTCATCTCCCGTTCCAACGCCCGCACCTGATCCAGAATGTAAACCACCTGCCCACCTGTATCCGGCAGTCCCAATACATTGGACTGACCAAAGTAACCGTGCGGAGAAAGTATCACAATGCGAAACAACATGGGCAGACGGCTTAAAAATTTTTCCAGGATGGCCGGGTCGGGTGCTTCAAAAATATCGATGAGCAATTCCATGGTCTCTTTAATACGGGCAACCGTGCGACCCCAGCCCTGTTCAAAACCCAAATCCTGCATGGTCTCTTCGATTTGAGTCCACACGGTGGATGCGTCCTGATCGTTGAGAATAGCAACAGCCTCTCTTAACTGTTCCTGCAACTCCTCCACGCTTTTAATGCGATGGTTAAGCATGAGTTGATGCGAATTATAACTGTGTACTCTTAAAAAGTTGAATATTTTTTTATCGCCTTCGCCTTTTTTGGAAAAGAGCAGGGTGGAAAGATGCCGGTTAAGAAATTGAACGCCGTTGCCTATGGATTTTTTTTCTTTCATAGTGGGAAAGCGGCGATTGAACGCCCCGAGATCGACTTCCAGAGTCCAGTCATCTTCGGTTGTTTGATGATTAACAATACTTTCCTGGAATTTCAGATATTCGGCTACGGTCACTTCATTGAACGATACATTTTCCAGATGAAAGCGATAAAATTCCCATTTGCCGATATCCACACGCACAGAAAAATACAGCCATGGGAACTGCAGGGCGGCTACCTCCGTGCGAAGCATTAGTTTTTCGAACGGTGTGTTTTTCAGATTCTTTCCGGAATCGGAACTACAAAACTGATTGCATTCATGTTCAATTTCGGATTTTAAAAGCAGAGTACGGCCGAGCTGGTGCAAACGGCGCAGTAGTAAATACACTTCCTTGCGGTGCTGTTCAATAAACTCATCCAAACGTTTGATCATTCTCCTCCTCCGGTATGCGAATTTCCTCTAAGAAATTGTAATATTCAATACCTTCGACAATACCCCGGGCATATTTACCCTCGGCAAAATAGATGCGCGGTTTACCGTATAACCGGCGTAATTCTTTACTGTGATTGCCGACCACTACGCCAAGGGTGTCGCCCAGCAGCATCTCTTCATCGTTGCCGGAGTCACCGGCCACAAAAATGCGTTCGGGAGCCAATCCCCATTTCATGGACAGGTAGCGCAACGCCAATCCTTTGGATGCCCGGATAGGCAGAATATCCAGGTACATATACCGGGAAATGATGATTTTAACACGTAGTTTCTTTTCCCGGAGCTTGCGCATCAACTGACGTTTTTTAGGGGCCTTTTTGGCGTCATAGTAATAACTGATTTTATAACGGCGTTGCTCGGATTGAGGCTGACGGGTTAATCCCGGTTCCTCATCCAGAATTTCGTATATCTTTTCCGGCTTCCAGTAATAATTTAGATGGTTGCGCCAGCTGCGGTCTTCCACTTCACCGTGCTGATACTGAATTTCGCTGCCCACGGATGTAATAAAAAAATCAGGCAAAGGCACATGATTTTCATTCAGAGTCTGGATGGCATCCTCCAGGTGCCGGCCTGTGGCAATGCCAAAACCGATATGATGCTCGGCCTGGTTTAACAATTCCAGAAACTCCTGAAGGGCCTTGGTATCGCCTAAAAGCGTATTATCAATATCCGTGAGGATGATGCGATCGACGGTTGGCATACGACTTTTATAGCGGGAAATGATTTCCCGGCCGTAGTGCCGCCTTTTGAGCACATTTTCCAGTTTGGGAATGTATGTACTGACATGGCTTTTCCAGGAATAAAATTTTTCTACACCTACCAGCCCGTTTTGGGACAATTTTTTCCAGTAATGTTTATCCTGTACCACTTTCTGTATGGCTTTGCCCATGTCCTCCGGATTGAGTGGATCGATAAGCAGACCATTGTTACAATTGCCGATGATATCATTGGGTCCGCCGTCATTGGTGGCCACTACGGGTAAACCACTGGCAGCTGCTTCCAAAAGCGTTAATCCGAATGGCTCGGTAAGGGCCGGATTGACAAACACACCATGCTGGCGGGCGGCTAACCGATAAAAATCGGGGACTTCTTCCGGTTGATGTTCTTTGGGAAAGGCAACTTTACCATAAAGATCGTATTTATCAATCAACAGCAGGATATTAGTGAGAACTTTACGGGCGCCCTTATCCATGGCAGCAATATCGACACGATTGCCGGCCACGATGGCTAAATTAGCATTTTTTTTCAGATAAGGATTTTGACCATATGCGTGTATCAGAGTTTCAATATTTTTACGTTCATCGGCACGGGACAGGGCCATCACCAGAGGAAGCTCAGGATCATCCAGAAAACGGTTGATTTTATGTTCGACCTCCTCGCGGACCGCAGCCCGTTTAGGCGGAAAAAAACGATCCAGATCAACGCCCGGCGGAATCACCTCCATACGTCTGGGATCGTAGTATTCATATAATTTATATTGTTCTTCGATTTCCTGATGGGTACTGGCCACCACAAAAGTGGCCGTATCCAGGGCAAATTCCTCGGCATCAATACGCCGGCTGATATTGTAGCGTGCTTCCATTTTGGGTTCTTCCAGCCCCTTTTCGGCCAGACGCGCTTTTTTTACGCGACCCAGGGAGTGTCCGGTGAAGATAAATGGTACACCGAGCAGACGGGCTACCTGTGAACCCACATATCCGGCATCCGCGTAATGCGCGTGGATAATATCCGGTACTTTTTCCACACGTCGGATATGTTGCAGCACCTGGTCGGAAAAACCGTCCAGGTAATTCCAGAGCACCTCTTTACGCAGATACCGCCTGGGGCCCGCCGGTATACGAACGATGTTAACACCCTCGGATATATTTTCCTCTTTTTCACCGTATACTGGATCAACTTTTTTATCGATGACCTGACGGGTGAGCAAGTCCACGCGTTCAATTTCCGATCGTTTGCCCAGGGCGCGGGCTAACTCCACTACATATTTCACCTGACCGCCGGTATCGGCATCGCGACCCAGTTCCAGATTCTCCGACCGTAATAGGCCGTGAATACTGATCATCAAGACAAAAAGTTTATGGTCGGCTGTATCAGCCATCGTGAACACCCCATTCCTTTAAATATTTTTGATATAAGGCTCGGTTGGTTGTGGTTGCACCTTGTATACTGCAAATAGCGGAAGCAAAGGCCATAGCCCGCTGTAACAGATCGGTAAAAGGCCATTGCTGTAAAAAACCTAGAATTGAGACGGCACTGAAAGCATCTCCGGCGCCCACCGTGTCTTTTAAATGCGCTACAGGTACGGGATCAGCATGGTGGATCTGCTGGTCTTTGTCGACCATAAAAGCACCTTCCGCTCCCAGGGTTACTATCAGCGCTGTAGCGTCATAGTGTTGCATAAAGGCTTTTGCCATAGTTGGCAGATTATCCGACGTCTGGGACCAATTTTTAGCCAGTTGTCTTAATTCCGCATCATTAAGTTTAACAAAATGGGCTTTACGGATGACGGCGTCCAAAGTCTCCAGTGACCACCACGGATCTCTTAAGTTGATATCGACAAAGATATCGGATTTATGCCGGGTAATAAGCGTATTCAGAGCCCGGGTTGATGGTTTTTGACGCAAGGCCAGGGATCCGTGATAGATCAACGGTGTGTTTATTTTGGTGGGAATCCGATTAACAACCTTTGGATCAATAAAATCGTAGGCCTGATCGGGCACAATATCAAATGTGGGTTGTCCCTGTTGCACCTGTACGGAAACAATACCCGTGGGATGTTGATCGTCTTGTTGCATACCGGATAAGTCCATTTGCCATTGCTTCATATACCGTAGAATGCGCTTACCCCGCTCATCTTTGCCAATACGGCTGATCATAAGGGGATTCAGACCGAATCCCTGTAAATGCCAGGCAACATTGAACGGCGCGCCACCGAGGACTTCGCTTCCCGTGTCAAACACATCAAATAAAACTTCACCAAAAATAATGGGGCGCAATGACCGCATAACATAAACTCCAGTGTTCTTTTAAAAGTTTTAATCTATAAAATATCAAATTTTCAATACGTTATCAAAGTTTAATGGATCGTCAATGCGATTTTCGTATTACCGGACTTTTGTTAAGTTGCGCTTCAAGTATCGAAGGCTCGTTATATAATAAATTGGAAAGGAAATGCTGCAGAAATGATTCATTATTCATCTCGTGGTCAGCATGTTATAGCATATGTTAGAGAGGTCCGGTTTTAACTCTTTAGACACTGATTTATAAGGGCTTATACCAGACATTCATGCTTTCGATTTTACCGGATATGTTGGTATTATTGATTAAAGTGCCGCCGAATTGATAGCCCATTTTGGCGAAGGTGATATTCATCCCCGCGGACAGCGCCCGGGCAATAGTATAGGCGGTTTGTATGCCCCGTTTCTGCATGGCGCGCTCCATTTCCGTTAATAGATGAACGGCCAGGGCATTGCCGCGAAACGCCGGCAGGGTGGCGAAGTCGGTCATTTCCACATTCCCTGCGGATTCATCCATCTCGCAGGACGAAGCGGCCACCAACCGATCGTCTTTAAATGCCCCGAAATAGACGATGTTTTCCTGCATCGTTTTTTTCAAATAGTCCGGATCATGAATGGGAAAGGGATAGGTATCAAAAACCGCTTTGTAAACCTCAGCTAGGTGTTCAATATCGTCTGCACCGATTTTACGGATATGAAAATCATGTACAGGTTCTGCGGGTCGTTTGTTTCCTTCATTTTGTTTATACAAAGCCAGATCAATATT
>WJIP01000342.1 GCA_014730185.1 Caldithrix sp.
ATCTTTACCGTGGTTTCGCCCCCATACAAGACGCACAAGGTTCCTTTCTCGGCGCCCTGTTTACGCAATTCGATCATGTATTGCACCACATCCCGCGCTTTTTCCCTGGCTTCACCGCTGAGGCGGTCGGTAACCGAAATAGCGTGCAAACCCAGTTCTTCCGCTTTTTGGGAGGCGGCCTGCAGGGCCAGCCGGTTGTTACCGATTATCCAGTTATAGACCTTATCCAGAACGCTGTCTCCGGCTTTCAGGGTCTCCTGGATATGACCGTCCATACCGTTCTGTAAATGATCGGTGACCGATTTGGGTAATTTGGGTTCCAGGGCATATTTTTCCACTACCCGCCAGGCCTGGCTGAAGGTGGATTCATCGGCCGCTGTGGGACCGGAAGCAATGCTGTGCAGGGGATCGCCGATGACATCGGAAATGATCAGCGTCACGCAAGTGGCCGGGGCGATGGCTTTGGCCAATTGCCCCCCTTTGACCATGGACAAATGCTTACGGATGGTATTGATTTCCGCAATATCCGCCCCGCATTCCAATAAATGGGCCGTGGTTTGTTGCAGGTGTTGCAAATCAATGGCCGGCGGCAGTTTTTCCAGCAGAGCCGAACCCCCGCCGCTGAGCAGGCAGATCACCAGATCGTCTTCTTTACACTGCTGCACCAGACTCAGCATCCGCGAAGTGCCGTTCAGACCGGCCTGATCCAGAATGGGGTGCCCGGCTTCATTGACGCTGATGCGTTTGCAGTCCGCTCCATGTCCGTACTTAACATTGACCATGCCGGTGGTCACCCGAGGGCCCAGTATTTCCTCCACGGCCCGGGCCATGTAGGCCGAAGCCTTGCCCGCGCCGATAACGTAAATATTATCGTAGGCATCCAGATCAAAATGGCGATCCCGGATATAGAGGGTACCGCCCTGCTGAGTCAGGTTATCCTGAATTAAACGTTGCGGCCTGACCCGATCCAATGCACTCTCAAAAATGTGTAACGCTTGCTCGGATAATTCCATAAGGTATCTCCCGGTGTGCAAAAAATTATGATTTATCGAATGGCTGCATGATCGACTGAAACCGTTACATCAGGTACCAACCTTTGCTTTTCTGCATGGTATAGGCAACCCATTTTCATGAGATTTTGTGTTACCCGACCGGTTGCTCACGTTTGCCGGAGGCGTCGCGGTGCGGCATGCCTAGTTCCTTTACTTTGCTTAATTCATCCTGGTTCAGCACAGGGCCTTCCACGCACAGACGCACGCCCGAGCCATCCAGTACGCATTGCCCGCAGATACCGATGCCGCATTTCATATAGCGCTCCATACAAAATTCATAGGGAATATGCAGATTGTCGATCAATTCTTTGATTTTTACGAACATGATCTCCGGTCCGGCGGCATAGATATACCGGATGTTATGGGTTTCGATAATTTCAGCAAGGTCAGCGGTGACCAGACCCTTTTTGCCAAGGGAGCCGTCATCGGTGGTTAAATAACTGGCCGAAGCCAGACGATTGAAATCCTCGGCAAAAATAATCTCATAATCGGTGGCGCCGCCCATCAGCGTGACAAAGTTTTTGTCCGCTGCTGCCAGCTCAAAACCGAGGAAGCGCAGAGGCGCGATGCCGATGCCGCCGCCGATCAGCAGAGCGTTATTCTGCAGGGTAAAACCATGGCCAAAGGGACCGCGGATGCCCAAATACTCGCCGACCTGCCGGTTCATCAGGTCTTTGGAAAAAGGTCCGAATGCTTTGACCGATATTTCAATATAACGATCATCAATATTGGAAATGGAGAACGGTTTTTCATCCACACCGGGCGTCCATAAATTGATAAACTGTCCGGCGCGGGCATCGATCATTTGATCGAAATAATAACTTTTTACACCCGGTCCGTGCTCAACTATGCGCCGAATGGGAAACGTTTGAATATAATCACTCATGGGCAGCTCCCCGTAAATCTGTGATGCACTGAAATCCGTGTTGTCTGAGATAATCAGCAATCCCGCTATTGATTTTGCCGAACACTTCCATCCCCTGATAATACACGCTGCTGCCGATACTTAACAAACTGCCGCCGGCTAAAAGCATCTGGATGGCGTCCTCCGCGGTGGTAATGCCTCCTGTAGCGATAATGGGGATATGCACGTTTTTGTAAACCTCGAACACCGATTTAAGGGCCACGGGAAAAATAGCCGGTCCGGATACGCCGCCCGTTTTATTGGATAAAATGGGTTTACGTACGTTGATATCGATCAGCATCCCGGGACCGACCGTATTGATGGCCGTAATGGCATCGGCCCCGTTTTCCTCGCATACGCTGGCCAGCGTACCAATGCCGGGTCCATGGGGCCCCAGTTTGATGGATACCGGAATACGTCCGGCGTGTTTTTTGGCTATCTGCGTAACCTTAGCCGTATCCGGACAACTTTCGCCGAAGGGCTGGCCGAATTCGGAATGCACATTGGGGCAGGATACATTCACTTCGATCAGATGCGGTTCAATATCCACTACCCGTTTGATAACCTCGCCGAATTCATCAACCGTACGGCCGAAGACGGAAGCAAAAATAGGTGCATCGCACTCCCGTTTGTATTTGCCGATTTCATGCAGCATGACATCAATGCCGGGATTGGACAACCCCACGGCATTCAACAGCCCCTGTTTGAAGGGCACGATACTGGGTCCCTTGTGACCTTTACGGGCGTCCATGTTGAAGGATTTACTGGTCACGGCCCCCGCGCCAAACTCGATAACGCGTTTCATGGATGATCCCGTAAGCCCCAGAATACCGGAGGCCAGCACCAGCGGCGATTGCATGGACATATTCAGAAAATCCGGTTTGATA
>WJIP01000343.1 GCA_014730185.1 Caldithrix sp.
ACTGTCTCGGTGATCCCGGTTCAATATCCAGCTTACGTGTTGCCAACACTTTATTCCCCTGTTTTAAGTAAACAACGGCGGGTGTAGACCTACCAACGTTTTCACTACCGATCTGCACTTCCAGCGGAGACCGCTTTCCCTTGTAAATATAGCGATCATAGTTCAAATCTGCTATAAATACATCCTTGTCTTTTCGCGGTGCTCCAATGCCAATGGTATACACCGATCCGTTTATAGCATACTCCTCTCTTAGGGGATAGCCAGCTCCATGCGTGTGATTGCCATCGGATACAATGAATATACGTTCATAATCTTGTTCATTTAGAAATTTGAGCAGAGCATTAAAATCGGTGCCCATGGTGGTTGAATCAATGGCCTCACTGGCCATAGGGTGCACATTAATATTGAAAGAATATTCTTCAACCTGAACGTGATCCGGTAATAAATCTTGAATGGTTTCGTGAGCACGCAGAGTTTTTATCCAGCGGTTTTCTTTTTTATCCTTAACCCGAGCCTGATAATTCATAGAATGCGAATTATCCGTAAAAATACCCACTCGCATGGGCTGCTTCTCTCTAAAGGTGAATGAAAGCTGAGGGGCCCACAGCAGCGCTATCAATAAAAAGATCACCACCCCCCGTAGTGCTCCCAGTAAATAACGAATACTCTGGCCAACAGGTGGTAACGTGTATTTGTAAAGCAAATAAGAGGCGGTAATAGCCAGTGCTAAGATCAATAATAAAAATATGAACGGAATATTGGTGTGTATATGTTCGGGCATAGTTATCCGTAAATTTAAATATTTTGTTTAATCGGCAATTGACTGTAATTCTAATGCTGGATAGGTATTCAGCGTATTCGGTGATTCCATTCCCCTTTTAAGATATTCATATCCGGCTCGGGCAATCATGGCCGCATTATCAGTGCAGTACTTTGGTTCGGGCAAATATACCTTCATGTTTTTTTGACCAGCTTCTTCGCTTAACCATTTTCTCAACCGGGAATTAGCAGCCACACCGCCGGCAATAGCAATTTGCCTTATATTGAATTTGCGGGCAGCCAGTATAGTCTTTTTAACCAGGATTTCAACCGCCGCCTGTTGATAGGCGGCACATATGTGATTTAAATTCGATTGAATGTATGCTTCTGTTTTATCCTTAAGGTAAACCAGCAGAGCAGTTTTAAGACCGCTGTAACTGAATCCGAAGGGATCGTTTTTTAGATGGGCCCTGGGAAAATTAAAAAAATCGGGATCACCTTCTGCAGCCAGACGGTCAATCGCCGGTCCCCCGGGATATCCTAATCCCAACAATTTGGCTCCTTTATCAAAAGCTTCACCCACAGCATCATCCCGTGTCCTGCCCAGCAATTTATATTTCAAATGATCATCCATTTTTACCAACATGGTATGGCCGCCCGATACGATTAGAAATATGATCGGAAAGTTTACTGTTTTTTGGCTTAATAAATTTCCATAGATATGACCTTCCATGTGGTTAAC
Organism: Caldithrix sp.; assembly: GCA_014730185.1. Classification (GTDB taxonomy): domain Bacteria; phylum Calditrichota; class Calditrichia; order Calditrichales; family Calditrichaceae; genus WJIP01. The sequence continues at coordinate 1,502 of WJIP01000343.1, forward strand.
GCCTATAAAAGGCTTGCCGGTCGCCTGTGATACGCCTTTAGCAAAATTCAACCCTACGAGTAAAGCTCCGACCAGACCCGGTCCATACGTTACAGCCAGTCCCTGCATGTCTGTTATCGTAGCGCCGGTTTCCTGCAGGGCTCGTTTAACAATGGGCATCATCAACCGTATGTGGGCCCGTGAAGCCAACTCCGGCACCACACCGCCAAATTGCGCATGCACTTCCTGAGAAGATATTATATTTGACAGGACGCTGTTTTCTTCGATTACAGCAACCGATGTTTCATCGCATGAAGTTTCAATACCCAGTACTTTCAATCTTACAGCTCTTTTCTTTCTAATTTAAGGTGAAATTTTTCCGGCTGAGTACTGACCACTTTGACATCTTCCGGGGTTTCCACATTAAAGCTATATTCCATTTTACCTTTACGGTAATTTTTACGGTAATCGAAATAGACCGTGATTTGTTCCGGTTGCATTTGCGTGATTACCTCTTCCCCGCCTTTTATTTTTAGAGTAACACCATCGGGGATGGCTGTGGCGATCAGGCGATCGGGTACACCGATTAATTGAATGGGAACATTATATAACTTCCTCTCAACCAACTGTTCAATTTTAAATTTTGCATTCACCTGCTGTGGCTTTATTTTCACAATTCCCGGCACAGGATTAACCAGATTAACTCTTTTCTGAAAAGGATATTTTACCTCATCGCGTCGTATGGGTTCCGTTTTGACTACCCGCTGTTTATTTACAATTTTACTGGGCCCCTTCAGAAAAACCGAATCCGGATAAAGTTGTATATCCATCAGTAAATAACCCATCTGTACCTTAATTTCCTTTTGAACCTGCACCGGCTTTTTAACCTCAGCCAGCTTATCAACTTTAAGATTTATTTTTTTGGGATCAATAATATCCAAAATATCCACGCCCAGTTTGGAGACCACTGTAAATTGTTGTCGGTAGTTGTCTAGATAAATGAGTGTATCCTGGTTGACATCCTGCAATGCAAGATTGATTTCCTGTTTGTAAAAATTCAGAGCCAACAAGGCACGACCCTTACCGCGAATTTCCAACGTAACGGTGGCCGGCGGCTTTTCCATTAAAACATATCCCGGGGCTACATTTTCGATTTTAAAAGGAATTTCAATTTTAATCGTATATTGTTTATCCATTGTAACAACGACCCATAACAACAGGGCTAATAAAAAAGAAAATATAATCGGCTTATAATTGTGCTTAAAAAATTCGAATAGATTTCCCATAATGATCTGCTATGTTATTGATTCATCACCAGTTCAATGGTTTGGCCTTTGGTATTTACCTGAAAATATTCTGCCGCATTACCCCGGCTAACGGCAAGTTCCAGAAAACCATGACTATTCCAAATAAACAGGGGTTCATTTTTGTTCTTTTCAAAATAGTATTGATTTATTTGTTCGGATTCAAAATTTTTGAAGCGTAATTTTTTAATTTTGGATACCGACTGTTCCGGAAGGTCTGTCATCCGCAAGGCGGTGATCAGGTTACCGAACCGATCAATGGAAACTATTTTAACGTTCCATATCAGCGCATTTTCCTGACATTTGATCATATTAATCTTTACCGGCTGTTCAATACGTTTTCCCTGCACCTCATGTGAGCGGTGTAACGCTAGTAAGGCCGCAGTCGGGGCAAAAATATCCCGGGCATGAAAAGTTGATCCCTTTGGTTTTTCCGGCAAAGCAGACGAATTGATTTCATAGGCTTGCCATTGGGTTTCCGCCTGAAGAATAAAATGAAATAAGCCGTTATCCGGCCCTATAAATGTATGATTATCCGTTTTCAGAATCATTGCCTTTCGGTTACTGCCCACTCCTGGGTCTACCACAGACAAATGAATGGTGTCAGCTGGAAACTGCCGATAATAATTGAACAATGTAAACGCTCCCTGTTCAATATCATAAGGATGGATATCCTGGGTAATGTCTATGATCTCGGCTTCAGGACAAATTGTTTTAAGCACACCCTTAACACTTCCTACATAACCATCCTTTGTACCAAAATCTGTTAAAATTGTAATGATAGGTTGAATCGGCATAATGATTGTTTAATTTTTTGTTTCAATAGCTTACTGAGCTCCTGTTTCACCTTTGTTGACAACTGGGACAAATACGCGTGCCCCGCCCGCCTACATGTATTTTCTCTATTTCTGTACCGCAATGCGGACAAGGTTTTCCTTCCCGTTGATACACTTTAAAGAAATGTTGATTGTTGCCCATATTGCCATTCACATCACGATAATCCGAAATTGTACTACCCATATTGGATATAGCCTGATGCAAAACATTTTTTATATTGGTAAATAGTTCCCCTGTTTTTACTTTTGTTAGAGAATTAGCCTGAGTCAGGGGGTGTAGTTTAGTTCTGAACAGACTTTCATCAATATAAATATTGCCTAAGCCGGATACATATTTTTGTGACAAAAGTAATGCTTTGATAGTCATTGTACTTTTTTTCAATAGTCTTAAAAAAACCTCCGTAGTAAAATCAGGATTTAATGCATCAATGCCAATGTTAGATAAAAATTTCTGAACATCATACACATGGTATATGCGGCCGAATTTACGCTGGTCCCGGAATAACAAACAGTTACCATCCGAAAAATGGATGGTAGCCCGCAGATGCTGCTCTTTGATTGCCCCTCCGGTTTGCAGGATTAATTGCCCTGTCATACGCAAATGAATGATCAAAAAGCTGTAATCCAGCTCTAACATCAGATATTTGCCTTTTCGGCCAATCTGATGGATTATCTGCCCGCTTAGGGACACATCTGTTAAATTTTGAAAGGTTTTGGACCAATGCGCAACAATGGATTCAACCGTTTTTCCCTGTATTTTTTCCCTTAATTCACAGGCTACAATCTCGACTTCCGGTAATTCGGGCATGATCCATTCCATTTTGTGTTAACCTACTAAATTTACTGAAATTAAAATAAATTTCCAAGTCAGAATGGATAGCATTGGTGAAAAATATACAAGTCTTATCGTGCACGTCAGGGGATTGGCGAAATAAACACTCATAATTCAACAAGATTTCGGCAAATTTCAGGCTTGAACGTAATCAAAGATAAAGGCAGTTAATTCGGCAATCATAGCCTCCTTTTTACAGCTAAAGGGGATAATATGATGATCGGGATAGATCTGTTCGTAATACTTTCGTTGCTTGGTTAATTGATTACCGGAAAGTTTATCCGTTTTAGTAAGCACAATCACATAAGGTATATTGAGAAAATCCAGCCAGCGACTCATTTGTTCATCACTTGATTGCATTTCATGTCGACTGTCCATAAGCAGGCAGATCAGTCTTAACCGCTTATTATTTACGATATAAGCTTCAATGAGTCGTTTCCATTTTTCCTTATCCTTGTTGCTCACACCGGCGTAACCATACCCTGGTAAATCAACAAAATAGAAAGATTCACTTACTTCAAAATAGTTAATCAGGCGGGTTTTCCCGGGTTTTGAAGATATCTTGGCTATGTGTTTACGATGCGTAATTGCGTTTAGCAGAGAAGATTTGCCAACATTGGACCGACCGGCAAAAGCAATTTCCGGAAGATTTGGATGAGGTATTTCATTCACATCCGTGATGCTTTTAACAAAACGGGTCTGGTTAAAGTAGGATTTCATAAATGAGAAACCAACAGGGAAATCTACAATCACCGATTCCCCTGTTGATAATCAACTTCTGGTTAAAGTACAGGTTCAACTTTTTCAAGAATGGTCTGTTTGGGGACTGCGCCTATAATCTGTTCCACGGGTTTACCGTCTTTGAAGACCAATAAGGTGGGAATGGACCGAATATTATAGTTCATTGCCGTTTGCGGATTGCTATCCACATCAAGTTTGCCCACTTTCAATTTACCGGCATATTGTTCGGATATTTCATCCACTATAGGGGCAATGAGTTTACACGGCGCGCACCACTCAGCCCAGAAATCTATCAATACCGGAATATCGGATTTAACAACCTCATCTTCAAAATTACTATCATTCAAAATAACTTCTTGACTCATTTTGCCTCCATACTCTTCAATATTCACTTTGGTTTATTTTCGGTTTAAGGGCTTAGCCGGAATTATCTTCCCGTTTTGGTAATTCAATGATTTTTATTTTTACCGCTGTCGTTCCCTGTTGAATCATGTTTAGAAGCTCTGCCGCCTTATAAGATACATCCAATAACCGATTTTTTTTGAAGGGTCCTCGGTCGTTCACTCTTAAACGAACATGCCTGTCATTGGCCATATTGGTCACTTCGATGATAGTCCCGAAGGGTAATGTACGATGGGCTGCCGTCAGACCGAACATATTATAAATTTCACCATTGGCGGTTTCTCTTCCATGAAATTTTGATCCATAATAGGAACACTCACCTTCAAACGTTTGACCAACATACAATGAACTATCCCGATTCTTCTCATCATCCCCCACAAGCGGACGTGCCATCCTCGATTGCATATCGGCGGCACAGGCTTGCACGAAGGTGCCAGATGTCAATATAATCCATAAAAACAAAGTTTTATGCAATATAACCACGCTGATTTATTCTCCAATATTTAATAATGTAAAACCGATATGTAGTTCAGAAATTTATGTCTTAAACTTTATTTTGGTCTGTCAGATTCCTCACGCTCGCGTTTCGATGGTTCTTTGCGGATTGTATCGTTTTCCCCGCTTATTTCGGGCGCTTGTCTTTCTTCTTCCTGATTTAATTCCTCTTTCAGTTCCTGATCTTCACCGGTACCGGGCTGTTCCGATTGCTCTTTTTCCGGTTCAGGTGCTTTAATTTTGCTGGAGGCAATCTGACCAAATTCCGTTTTTGGATATTCTTTTTGTAATAATGTATAGGTTTGAATGGCTTTTTCAATGTCTTGCAGATAATGTTCATAGATATAGGCGGTTACATACCTTGATTTTTTAGCCCATATGCTGCCCGAATCGTTTTGGGCGATTTCGTTAAATATTTCGATGGCCTCATTGTAGCGCTTCTGTTCCTTTAAATCTTCAGCCTTCAGAAATTTATCATGATACGGTTCAGAAGCGTCAATTTCCTGTTTTTTTGTTATCGGTTCAGGATGCTTCGTTTTATCTCTCAATTTCCGGGCATAGGTGGTTTCAGGATATTGTTTAATGATAATGGATTTGAGTGAATCTGCCACGACCGTATCATGTTTGACGTTATGGTATATGTAGTACAATGCATAGTAGGCTTTCGGCGTTAAAAGGCTGTCCTGAAAATTATTGATAAATCGTTTGTAGGACACCGCAGCACTGTCATAATTTTCATATTTGAGCAGAAAAAATTCTCCCAGGGCAAAACTGTTTTTGAGCATGCTTTGTTCAACTTCTTCCGGTCGACGGCTGACCGCAATTTTTTCCGGTTTATTTTTTCTGCCGGTGTTATCCGTTTGACCTTCAATTTGGCCTTGTTCCGCAGGATTCATCACATTAGCCGGATCATTGGACTGACCGCGCTCATTGGGTTGAATATTTTCGTCATCGGAGGGGGGCGATTGGTCATCCTGTGCCAGTTGTTCCCAGGTATCCGCCGAATTTTGATCCGATTTTCGGGAACGTTGTGAAACATTCTCATCAAACGGCTCTTCCTCGGGTATTTCCACCTCTACACTATCTACCAGAGAGGAATCACCGGCGAGCAGTTTTTGCATATCTCTGTAATCTTTATTCAGATCATTGCGAATTTTCAAATATTCATCCACAAGTTTTAGACGTTCGCTGGCGTCTTGAGCTAATGTTTCCCGCGATCGTTGTTTTCTGGCTTTATTATAATAAACTTTGGCCGAATCAAATTGTCCATATTCAAACTCGAATAATTGTGCCAGATAAAATGCCGAAAGGGCTTCACCTTCGCTCCTTGGATATTCATTAATAACATAGCGATAGCGTTCAGCAGCAAGTTCTGTTTGATCCTGGGCTTCGTACAAATTACCCAACTTTGTTTCGATGAGGGCAAACTGGTCTTTAAAACGTTGTTGATTGAGCATTGTGTTCAAATTTGTTTCGGCGCGCTCAAATTCGTTTAATTCAATAAGTGCATTGACTTTTTCGACAATAGCTTCAAACTCTTTCAGAGGGGGTACATCCATTTTTTCCAGTTTTTCAAAATTGAAGATAGCGTTTTCATATTCTTTCAAAGCCATAAACGATTTACCAATTAGAAAAAAAGCATCACCTTCCAGACGATCATCAGATGTTAATTTTATGGCTTTCTCAAAATTTTCGATGGCTTTTTCGTAATTGCTGCGCTTATAATTCAAATCGCCACGAATAAAAAATGCGTTGGATGCGGTTCGCTTTTTGACTTTGCCCTCGAATAAATTATCGAGGATATTCAGGGCCTCATCGTCTTTTTGTAAAGCAATTTTGGATTTGGCAAGCCACAGTTTAGCCTGTGGTACAAAGGGGCTGCTCCTGTATTTCAGTAAAAATTGATCGAAAACCCGCTCCGCCTTACCATACTCTTGCAAGTTATAATGAGACTTACCAATAAGCAAAAGCGCATCATCCGCCCATTTGTTGCTGTCGCTGTAGACGTTGATGACCTTCCATGATTTTTCTATGGCTTTTTCATAGTAATTTTTAACGTTGGATGGAACTTTCTCGGTCGCCTGATGTTTTTTAAGCTCTTCTTCGGCCAGGTTATAATTCTTGCGGGCATTGAAGAATGTATTAAAATAGGCACACCCTGCTAAAGCCATAACGGAAAAAATGATTACGATTTTTATTAGGTGTTTACTAAACATTATATCACTTCAACTTTTCTATTTGAATTACCAAATTGGGTAAAACTTCTCCGGCTTTCCCCTGAACAACCTCATCTGCGCTGGCACTCAGCGGTGTTTTTTCGGGATTGATTTCAAGTAAAAACGCACCGTTCGCTTTGGCAATATAAGGCAGCGACGCCGCTGGTTCAACAAGGCTGGAGGTACCGATTGATAAAAAAATTTCGCATGTTGCAGAGGCCTCTTGAGCATCCCTAAATGCCTTCTGAGGGAGCATCTCTCCAAACAACACCACATCCGGGCGTAACAAGCCTGAACAGTGGGGACAACGGGGAACTTTCTCATCCAAAGTGAAAGACATGGGCTGGTCTATAAATGTCTGGCAATCTTCACAACGAGTCCGGGCAATATTACCGTGTAATTCGTATATGTTTGTATTCCCTGCTTCCCGATGTAAATTATCCACATTTTGTGTGATGAGTGCGAAATCATCGAATAATTTTTCCATATCTACCAGGGCGTAATGACCCAGATTGGGTTTTACACCCAATAATTTTTTTCGGCGCCAATTATAAAATTCCCAGAATGTTTCGGGCATTTGGGATAAGGCCTGTGGAGAGGCTAACTGTTGAGGATCGTAATTGTTCCATAAACCGTCTTTGCCCCGGAAGGTAGGCACACCACTTTCCGCCGAAATACCTGCCCCTGTCAAAACGGCAATTTGCGTGCTGTTTTTAAACCGATTTAATATTTTTTCGTTAAACATGATTAAAGCTCCAACATCCTTATTTTATTAAACGTTAACCGGCTTTAATCTTGCCGTAAAATGCCTTAAAAACTCCGCTTCATATTCAATTTCAAACCCATATATGGATTTTCGGTTTGCATAAATTTCACTTAAGGCTTCGGACACATATTGCATATGTGCATTGGTATAAACCCGACGCGGTATGGCTAATCTTACCAGCTCCAGCTCTGGATAGACCATCTGACCGGTTTCGGCATCTCTATGGGCGAACATGAGGCTGCCAATTTCCACAGCCCGAATACCAGCATGCCTATACAATTCCACAACCAGGGCCTGTCCCGGAAATTCTTTCTGCGGAATGTGTGGTAAAAATCCTTTGGCGTCAATGTAAATAGCATGCCCGCCCACAGGTTTTACAATGGGAATATTATTCTGCATAAGCATTTCACCCAAATTTCGGGTTTGATTGATACGGAATTCCAGATATTCTTCATTCAGAACCTCTTTCAATCCACGGGCAATCGCTTCAAGATCGCGTCCGGCCAAACCACCATAAGTCGGGAAACCTTCGATCAAAATCAACATATTTGTAATTTTCTGAGCTAAACGGCCATCATTAAGCGATAGAAATCCACCAATATTAACCAGCCCGTCTTTTTTTGCGCTCATCGTGCAACCATCACCATAGCTAAACATTTCCCGGGCTATTTCGGCAATGGACTTATTTTGATACCCTTCCTCCCGCTCTTTGATAAAAAAACAATTCTCCGCAAACCGGCAGGCATCAAAAATCAACGGAATACCATGCTCATGAGCGATTGCACTCACTTCGCGTATATTAGCGAGGGATACCGGTTGACCGCCACCGCTGTTGTTGGTGATGGTGATCATGATCATAGGAATACGATCCGGGCCGTAATTCTGTATGGCTTTTTTAAGTTTAAAAACATCAATATCCCCTTTAAAGGGTAACTCCGAATCCACTTTTAATCCTTCGTCAATCACACAATCGATAGCACGCGCCTTATGATATTCGACATTGGCCCGTGTTGTATCGAAATGAATGTTGTTGGGTACGACATCGCCCTCTTTAAGTACTGTGGAAAATAACAGATTTTCGGCAACCCTTCCCTGATGTGTGGGTATGACGTGTTCAAAACCGAAGATAGAGCGAACGGTTTGCTCAAAATGATAATAATTCTTACTGCCTGCGTACGATTCATCGCCTTTCATTAATCCTGCCCACTGATTATCACTCATGGCCGAAGTGCCGGAATCGGTTAACAAGTCAATAAATATGGATTCGGCCGGCAACAGAAAGATATTATATCCCGATTCTTTGATCAGCTTTTCACGCTCCTCAACGGTTGTTTTTTTCAGGGGTTCGACCACTTTGATTCGAAAAGGTTCTGCAGGGAATTTCATTTCAACTCCGAAATTTATCCAGTATAAAAATACATACCTTATTAATTTGTGATGACCCGTTCATTATCCGGATCAAAAAAGTGAATTTTGCGGCTGTCTATCTGTAATCGGGCGGATTTGCCTACTTCCAGGCCCTCCATTGTATTTGTGCGGATTGTAAAGTGCTCATCTCCACATTTCAAATAGGCAAACATCTCGTTACCCATGGGTTCTATAACTTCAATCTCTGCCTTAAATTGTGGTTGATTGGATTCCGTTTGGTGTTGCAGGGAAAAATGCTCCGGCCGTATCCCCAGAACCACTGTGTTCTTGTCATGTTTTTTTAATCGGTTTTCGGCGGTCGTATCCAACGTTATCTCAAAACTCTTACTTTTAAACTTCAGGTTACCATTTTTTTGTAACTGTCCGCTAAAAAAATTCATGGCCGGACTGCCGATAAAACCGGCAACAAACAGGTTCGCCGGTTTTTCGTACAAATTAATCGGTGAATCGACCTGCTGGATAAATCCGTCTTTGAGCACTACAATTTTGTCACCCATTGTCATAGCCTCAACCTGATCGTGGGTAACATAAATCATGGTGGATTCCAGTCTGCGGTGTAATTTACTGATCTCAATCCTCATCTGCACGCGCAGTTTTGCATCCAAATTACTGAGCGGTTCATCAAATAAAAAGACAAGGGGCTGCCTTACAATTGCCCGGCCAACGGCCACCCGTTGGCGCTGCCCTCCGGATAATGCCTTCGGTTTGCGATCGAGCAAAGCCTCTATGCCCAATAGGGCGGCGGCATCCGCTACTCTTTTCTTGATTTCGTTTTTAGAAAACTTTCTGAGCTTAAGACCGAACGCCATGTTATCGAATACGGTCATATGCGGATACAAAGCATAATTCTGAAATACCATGGCAATATTCCGGTCTTTGGGAGGGATGTCATTGACAACACGCTCACCAATGCGAACGGTTCCGGAAGTAATTTCCTCCAGGCCGGCGATCATCCGTAATAATGTTGATTTGCCGCAACCGGATGGCCCGACCAAAACAATAAATTCTTTATCCGGTATATCCAGGTTTACCCTTTGTACGGCATGCACCTTTTTATCGTAAACCTTTGAAACGCTCTCCAAGGTAACACGAGCCATGTTTACCTCCTTAAAATAGAAAAAAATTGATCGCCATCGGTAATATGCCAATCATTGATAATCCCGTCAATCCCAAAAAAACTATCTTATTTAAATTAATATGATAATTCAAGCGTATCTGGTAACTATAGAACTGCGCAGACCACCAGCTTACAAAAAGACTGAAAACAATACTGCCTAAAACCGTACAAACCAATAGCACAACCACTGTACCCACAAAGTGTTCCTGACTACTAAAAAGCCAAAGCAGCTGATTGGAAAGCATAGACGTAGAGAAAAATCCCTGAATGAATGCTCCATAGCCATAAAGGATGACCAGCGTCCAGATTAAAAAAACCAAATTGAGCAATACAAAGTACATTCGGTTGGGCAGACTGATATTGAGCCACAGCAGGATAGCACTTACAATAAGGGCCACCCCCATAATGACATACCCAATCACTTGCCACTCTCCAGTCAAGGGCAATGCTTGCAACGACACAATGTTTTGGGGCGGAGATGGCAGCAAAAAATGATAATTAAAACGACCAAAAAAGTAGAGTGTTATAATAATATCTGCAAACGCATAAATGATGGTTAAGGCAAAACTGAATCTAAGATGACGCACGTCATAAACGGGTTTAAAATGTGGATTGATCTGGAAGAACAAAATCAACACAGCGGCCCAGACTAAAAACACGAATTCAATGCCGAACAGAATAACCGGAAGCGAAAGTACACTATAACTCAAGTGTAACATGGCGTTGGGGAACAGAAAGATAAAGATGAGCTTGGACAAAACGACGATGGATAATCCTATAAGGACCATCGATTTGATTTGAACTGCAGAAAAAATGCCTTTCTGGTCCTTCAGAGGGATATTCACCTGAAACGTATTTTTTTTAAAGTACAGGACAATCAGTAACGCAATGAGGGCATCAACAATAAGCGAAAATTGTAAAGCCAGGTCATAAGCACCAAGCATTGATTCCTCTTAGTTATAGAGCTGTTCAAATGTTTTATCAATCGTATTACAGGCTTCGGCTATTTGATCTCTGCTCACAATCAGTGGCGGAACAAACCGAAGCGTATCCCCCCCGGCAATATTGAGCAATAAGCCGTTATGAATGAGGGCTTGCAGAATGTCCTTCGCTTTAGGACCTACTTGCACACCAATCATTAAACCTTGTCCCCGAACGTCCGAAATAATTTGCGGGTATTTTTGGGCCAGCCTTGAGAGTTTCTCTTTAAAGTAGGTCCCTTTTTGGGCGACTTCATCTAAAAATGAAGGATCCGATACAATATCTACCGTCGCTTTTCCGGCAGCACAAGATAAGGGGTTACCGCCATACGTTGTACCATGTTCACCCAGATCAAAAACATTCGATAATGATTCATCCACCAACAACGCACCCAGGGGCAGCCCCCCACCAAAACCCTTGGCGGTAGCAATCGCATTGGGTATTAAACCGGTACATTCATAATAATAAAATTTACCGGTACGCCCCACACCCGTCTGGATTTCGTCCATAATGATTTTATAGCCAAGTCGGTTACGTCCCTCGGCCATGGCCTCAACCATTTGCGGCGCAACGGGTCGCACGCCCCCTTCACCCGTAATCCCCTCCAGAATAACAGCGGCTGTCCTTTCATTAATGGTATTCCGGAATGCCTCAACATCGTTAAACGGGATGGTTCGAATATGGGGTAATAAAGGGAAAAAGTTTTTCTGGTACTTTTCCTGAATGGTTACGGATAACGCCCCGAGCGTTCGGCCATGGAAACTTCCTTCAAAAGCGATAATATCGGTTTTTTGCTGTGCATGGCCCCATTTTTTTATCAATTTCAGTAATCCCTCTATGGCTTCGGTGCCGCTATTGGTAAAAAACAATTTTGTGAATGGGGTTAAGCTTAATACTTTTTCGGCCAGTTCAATCTGGATATCCTGAAGGAAAAAGTTGCTGAGGTGCAAATTTCGATGGAGCTGACGTATAATGGCTTCATTAACACCGTTGTGGTAGTACCCTAAGGCGTTGACGGCAATCCCGGCCAGAAAGTCCAGATAAGCCCGTCCGCTTTTATCATAGAGATAAACACCCCGACCCTTATCCACATCAATGGGATAGCGTTTGAATACATTGAGAAAAAATGTTTGATCGGCTTGCAGAACATCCATAGTTATTTTTGAGCCAGCATAATCAGACTGGCCTTGGCATCGTCACTTCGCTCGGAATCGGGATATTCTTCCTGTATTTCTAAGAACAGTTCGCGGGCTTTTTCCCGTTGATCTAACTCCAAATAATTCTGGCCGGCCAGATAGAGATAATTGGGCGCTTCCACAAAATCGGGTGCTTTGCGCTGGGCTTTGATATACGTCTCCGCAGCTTCACTGTGGTTGTCTTCCGCCTCATAACAGGCTGCCAGACCACCATATGCCGAAGATATTAATATTTTACTGCCACTATAACTATCTATAAATTCCTCAAAATATGTTTTCGCTTCGACAATTTTATCATTTTGAAACTGAATATTGGCCATCAGGAATTTTCCTTTATCCGCCGCATCCGTGCCATCGTACGCTTCGATAAGACGACTTAAAAATTGTTTTGCCTTGGGTGTATTCATATTCTGGTATTCGAGCTGTGCTTTACCCAGTAAAATCGAAGCCTTTTCAACACGCTGGTTGTGATAATATCGATATCCCATGATGGCTACGACTACAGCCAAAATAACCAGAACGGTTGTAGTCACCTGCCGGTAATTATCTTCTATATAGGCCTTGGCCTGCATGGCCGAGGTGATAAATTTGTCTTCCTTCAACTCTTTCTTGGAAAATTTCTTTTGCGGTTTCAGCATTTAAATGTTCCTTATTAACGGTTATATCCGGTATTTTTCATTAGTTATTTGTAATAAACGTGGAATTTAAAGATCGGCTATAACAGAATCAAATCGAATTCAAAACCGGGGTTTTTTATTTCTATACGGATCCCCTCTAATGAATTTTACTTTTTACTGAATTTCACTCAAGCACAACTTTTTTCCGTCGAATATTGTAGCAATATCCATTATTAAACGTTGGATACAAACTTCAAACGTTAACCGGAAGGATCAGGCTTTTTTGAGACACCTTAAACGGAAAAAATTCGCCTTGGATAGGCAAGGGATCTTGCTGACACTCATGGTATTGTACTTGAGTGTGGTGATGTTACAGGCCCAATCGGATCGGGATAGCCTTTTAAGCATTGCTCAGAATCATTATTCAAAATCGGCCAGAGCCGAAGCCTATCTTCAATTAGGTGTGCAAACCGATCATGCAGACCTTTCGATTGAATACCTCAACCGGTCATTAAAACTGTATCAGGCACTGGATGACTGTAACAAAACAGGCATGGTTCTCCGCGAAATCGCCTTAAAATATAATGATGAAAATGATAATAACACCGCGTTGGATTTTCACAAACAATCGCTCCGGGCATTTCAATCCTGTAATAACACCGAAATGATTGCCAAATCCTTATACAATGTGGGACGGACATTCTGGCACCTGGGTGCGTTCAACGAATCCCTGCAATATCATCATAAATCTTTAAAATTATATGAGACGCTTAATGACAGCAGTCAACTGGGACAAATTTTTAATGGCATAGGTTCCATTCACTGGTTTATCAACGACTACGATCAGGCTTATGACTATTTTTTGCGCGCCCTCCGTATCCGGCGAGCCATTGAGGACAGCACAGGTATTGTATTGGTTCTTAATAACATCGGATTGGTATTCCAGGATTGGGGTGATTTGGATAATGCGTTAAAATATCATGATCAGGCCTTACAATTGGCTCTTAAAGTGGACTACCCATTCGGTATTGCTTATTCGGAAATTAATTTGGGGTTAGCTCTTTATAAAAACAATCGGTTGCAAGAATCACTGGACTATTTTTCAAAAGCTGTGGATTTTTATTATAATGAAAAAGACCCTGGTGGAATCGCCTATATTCAAAAATATCTGGCGGATGTGTACAATAAAAAGGGTCAAAATCAACGGGCGATTCGTTTTTATGAAAAATCTTTGGACAACGCTTTAATGGCCAAGAATACCTTTAGGGCGGCTTTAGCCCAGTACAATTTGGCGCGTATGTATCACTTGCTAGGTGAATACGCCAAGGCACAAACATACATTGAACAGAGCCTAGCGTATGCAAACGAACAAAAATATATTGGCCTATTGAGAAATAATTATTTTCTGCTCTCGAAAATCTATGAACAAAATGAAAACTATGCTCTGGCTTTGCAGAATTATAAAAAAGGTAAGGCTTATGAAGATTCCATATTCAACTCCGAAAAAGCCACATCCTTCAATGAATTACAGATTCAGCATCAAATGGAAGTGAAAGACAAGGAAAATTCCATCCTGAAAGCCGAAAACGAAGTGCAAAAACTTCTTATCCAGAAACAACGCTTAGTCCGAAATTCTTTGATCGGCATCATATCACTGACTCTGATTATTGTATTTCTTTTTATTTCCCGGTGGTGGGCCTCCCAAAAAACAGCCAAAAAACTCAAAAAACAAAACGATCATATTAAAAACATTAACCGGGAAAAAGAATTACTCATTCAGGATCTGCAGTCGGCTTTGAATGATGTCCGTCAATTACGTGAGCTACTCCCCATTTGCAGTAACTGTAAAAAAATCCGGGATGATCAAGGCTATTGGAACCATGTTGAAGAATATATTGCGCATAATGCCGGGATTAAATTTTCACACAGCATCTGCCCGGACTGCATGAGCGCCCTTTTCCCCGGTTTCAAGAAGAAAAAAAATAATGTGAATGATTAACGGACAGCTATCTTCATTATCCTTTGGTTTTTAAGTGTTCTGCATCGATTGTATTATATCCTGATTTTGAACCCCTCAGACATCCTGTTCTTTCGGTTTCGGATTTTAACGTTAAAAGAAGTAACCCGAGCATTAATGGATTGTTTCGGATCCTTTTTGGGCGTAAATTTCGGCGATACTACACACGAAGGAAGGAATATGATATTCAGAATATTGATTTTTGTTGTATTGGTGACCTGCGCAGCCGCTCAGAACCCTTTAACCTTTGAACGGGGTTTCCGGGATTTGCGTGTATCGCCGGACGGCGATTTTATGTTGTATAACCAGACCAATCAGCCCGGTCTTTACCTTTACCGCACCTCCGAAGGCAGCAGTATAAAAATAGCCGGCGGTGTGGGCCGGGCCCGGGGTGCCCACTGGTCGTTGGATAGTCGATATATCGCTTTTAAACATATCCATAAAACTGAAACCGCCCGCATGCAAACCCCTATGGTGTTTGACACGGAACGGCAGCAATTAATCGCCTTATCCGATGCCCATAGGCGCTGCGGTATTCCGACGTTTTCCGAGAAGAATACGGTTTATTTCACAATCGATCATATACTCTATGAACAAACTTTAAACGGCACGGTCTTGCGTCAATTTGAATTGCCGGTTTATGCCAATCGCACGCCGGTCAACCGTCAGGGTACGGCGGTGGTTTACAACGATGACAACGATCAGTTGTGGTTGCTTAGCCTGAACGATAACCTTAGTGAACCGATTACGCGGGGCAATATGGGGTATTATAGCCCGCAATGGTCACCGGATGGCAGTAAAATTTTGTTTAACGGCTTTGATGGCCAGTTATATGTCTATCAGATGCCGCATCAAACGATTGTAAACCTGGGCAGAGGTCAGCATCCCTCCTGGTTACAAAACAGTGAACGGTTGATCTTTTCCATGCCGGAAATCAACGCTTCAGGACAACTGCAAAATATCGATTTGTGGACGGTTGATATAAAAAATCAACAACGAAAACGTCTTGCCCATACGGAAGCCTGGGAAGATTTTCCGGCACCCATGCCCAATAGTGA
>WJIP01000344.1 GCA_014730185.1 Caldithrix sp.
TATTGAATTGTGATTTTGATAAATTATGTTTATTTTTTCATGTCAATTGATTTGAAAAATGTTATGGCTTATCAAACTTGGTTTTATCAACTGGGAAAAAAAACCGGCCAAAGATTAAATAAAGGTAGATGGCTGGCAAAATCACTACAGGGCAATACTGATCAGGCATTAGAGGCGGAATATCTGGTAGGCATGGCAATGGCCAATAACATTATTAACGAGAACGCTCACGTTGATGATGTCAACATAAACGCCATCATTAAAGAAACAGCAACACCGCTTCTATACAGAGTTAAACGAAAAACCCGAAGATTTACATTTTATGTTCTTGATAGTAAGGATATTAATGCTTTCGCACTTCCTGGCGGTTTTATTTTTATGACGATTGCTCTTTTAAATAAAATCGGATATGATAGACACAAAATGGCTTTTGTAATGGCGCACGAAATGGTTCATGTCCTGGGCAGGCACCCTCTAAAGCGGATTCTGGCAGACTATTCAGTAAATTTTATTGCAGGATTGTTTAAAAGCAAACTTGTTGCCGGCCAAGTTGCAAAGCAAGTGGTACAGGATTTACTAAGTAAAAGTTATTCCCGTAAAAATGAACTGGAGGCCGATGCCTTTGCGGTGCGCTTAATGTATAGCAGTGGGTACAATGCGCATGAGGCGCCGGAAGCGCTCAAAATTATAGATCGTAATAACAATGCCGGCACCAAAACATTAAATTATTTCGCAACACACCCGGATTTATCCACTAGACTGCGTGAAATGGAAAGGGTGATTAATCGATTTTCGGAAACATGATTGTTGTGTGAATAAAAAGGGATTGATAAAAACGGTTAACAGGTGAGTTGTATTGATTTTATTAAAGAATTTAAGATCACATTCGATAATGTAAGAGCTATTAGCTCTTTTTTGCTTTGTTATAAGATGTAACCGGTTAGTTGATGGGAGGTGTTTTGGAACAACCTAAAATATTACTGATTGATGATCTTCCCGAAAATATTGAATTACTTCGTACTTTTTTTTATGACCAAAATTATAAAATTTTAAAAGCATTCAATGGCAAAGACGCACTGGACATTGTACACAAAGAACATCCTGACCTTATCATACTGGACATTGTCATGCCGGGCATGGATGGATTTCAGGTTGCTGAAACATTGAAATGCAGTAATGATACAAAAGAAATACCTATCATATTTATTACCGGAATGGATGATAAAAGCTCTCAGCGCAGGGGGTATGAAATAGGTGTCGAGGATTACATTACCAAACCGATCAATATGTACGAACTTAAAATGCGCACGAAGCAACTTATTAAATATAAACAGGTTTCCGACCGTCTTCGGTATGCCGAGGAGCTGTTATACAACATCGCATTCTTGGTAGAAAAGAGGGAAAAATATGAAATTGGTCATTCCAAACGTCTGGCCAAGTATAGTGAAATGATAGCCCGCTCACTGGGATTGAGTGATGAACAAACAGAGCAGGTATGCAAAGGTGGAGCTCTTCATGACATTGGTAAAATTTTTATTAGTGAAAACATATTAACAAAACCAGGCCCCCTCACCGATGAAGAATATGAAGCAATTAAAGAGCATCCGGCGCGCGGTGAGGATATGGTCAAACCCTTTAAAAACCTGGAGCATATTCTGCCTTTAATTAAATATCACAATGAAAGATATGACGGTAGCGGCTATCCTGATGGTTTAAAAGGTGATGATATACCATTAGGGGCTACCATTATCGCTTTAGTTGAATCGTATTTATCACTTACCCAGGATCGTCCGTTTAGGAAAGCATTCACTCAGGAAAAAGCTCTGAATGTATTGAGAACTGAGGCGGAAAAAGGTCGGTGGAATATGACCATTTTTATGGAATTTGATAAGCTTATGCAAGAGCAAGCCATTCATCAGAATGTTGAAACAGCAATAGCCACTCCATTTAATTAATGAACTCACCGGAATGGGTCGAAGGAGGGTTTGTTCAGGCCCTCTTTAAGATAAAAAGAATCATCATTTTGCGACCGGAAACAAACAGTTGGTTACAAAAAATACGACCTCTTAATAACCCTTTTAAAATTTTGTTTTTATTTTTTGCTTTATTATATTTGAACCAATACAAAATATTTTGAGGGAAACTATGGATAATGTGTTCAAGTTGATAGAAATTGTTGGTACTTCAGAGGAAAGTTATGAAAAAGCAATCAAAAATGCTTTAGATAAGGCTTCTAAAACCATAAAAGAAATAAGCTGGTTTGAAGTTATTCAGCAACGCGGAACGATTTTAAATAATGGAAATATTCAATATCAGGTGGTCGTCAAGATTGGTTTTAAACTGATTGTTTGAATCCTGTAGAATAATAAAGTTAAATTTAAAGGAGGTAAAATGGCTCTGCTAATAAATGATGAATGTATTGCATGTGATGCATGCTTACCGGAGTGCCCGAATGATGCAATTGAAGAAGGCGATCCAATCTATACAATCCAACCTGACCTTTGCACGGAGTGCATAGGTTTTTTTGATGAACCGCAATGTGCAGCAGTTTGTCCAACGGATGCATGTGTACCTGATCCAGAGCGTGAAGAAACTCAAGAACAACTTCTGGAAAAGAAAAAGAAAATACACGGCGAATAGTGGAAGCTCCGTAATGCTCATATTAGCCCAAGCTTTTAAAGTTTGGGCTTTTTTTATTTTAAGACCTATCATCAGACTGAAATCAATAAAATTCTTTTCATACATGGATTATCCTCAAAACATGTGTTTCACATCCATTTGCTAAATTATTGAAATCATTTTATCTTTTATTTCGTTAAAAAAGGGTTTTACTAAGTGCTTTAAAAAAGAACTACCTCATCAGCCATGGTGGCTTGGGGTATTCTTAAAAATTAGAATATTAGGAAGATTGGAGATAAAGAATGAGTGGAAATATGGTTTGGATTATTAATATAGCCTTTCTGGCAGTGGGTGTTTTGTTAGGCTTGTTTATTTACTATTATACATTAAAAAAGAAAAAGAAATCAGCTAAACAAATTTACGATGATATCATACGTCAGGCTGAAAAAGAAAAAAAAGACCGGTTATACAAATTTAAAATGGAGACGCAGAAAAGACGTACTAAGTTTCAGGAAGAAATGCGCCGTAATGAAGAGAAAAACCAGCGTATGGAAAGCCACTTGATTAAGAAAGAAAAGGCCTTACGTAAAGAAGAAAATAAACAAAAGATATTACAATCGAGATTACAGAACAAAGAGAAGAAAATTAATGAATTGGAAGAACTATTATACGAAAAACACAAAAAAGTTGACAATACTCTGGAAGAACAAAATAAAAAACTGGAGCGTATTGCCAACATGCCCATTGCCGAGGCTAAGCAGCAGCTATTGAATAACCTGGAAAGCAAGGTAAAACTGGAAGCAGTTCAGATGTCCAACGAGATAAAGGAAGAAGCGAAAGAGCGGGCTCAGAAAGAAGCCAAAGAAATAATTGCCCAGGCTATCGAAAATTTTGCGTACGATTTCACAATGGAATCCACGCTGTCCACTGTAGAATTACCCAATGAACGCTTTAAAGGCATGATAATCGGAAAAGAAGGACGTAATATCCGTGCCTTCGAAGAGGCTACAGGTGTTAAAGTGGTTGTAGATGATACACCAGAACTCATTGTATTATCCGGATATGACCCGGTAGCCCGCGAAACAGCCCGTATTGCTATGGAAGCTTTAATAAAAAACAAAAATATCAGCATTAATTCTATTAATTCAATGGTGGGGAAAGCCAAACAGGAAGTTAACCGAACCATACAAAAAGAAGCGGATCAAACCCTGAGAGAGTTAAAAATTGGTGATGTGCATCCGGCGATGAAGGAAAATCTGGGGCGCTTAAAATATCGCTACAGTTATGGACAAAATATGCTGCAGCATTCCATAGAAGTTGCTTACCTGACAGGCGCCATGGCTGCTGAACTCAACTTCAATGTGAAAATGGCTCGTCGTGCTGGGCTTTTTCATGATATCGGGAAAGCGATCAGTAATAATTCCGAAGGCAGTCATGTCACTCTGGGATTGGAATTAGCTGAGAAATGTAATGAGCATGAAATTGTTAAAAATGCTATTTTGGCGCACCATGAAGAGGCACCGCCCATTCATCCCATATCGGTTCTGGTTACAGCCGCCGATCGAATCAGCGGAAGCCGTCCCGGCGCCAGAAGGGACACGCTGGAGGCTTATACCAAACGGATAAACAAATTGGAAGAGATTGCAAACTCATTTGAAGGTGTGTCGAAAACTTATGCGATTTCGGCCGGACGTGAGATACGGGTTATTGTTGAACCGGATAAAATAAATGATGACAAAGCTCAATTATTATCATCTGAAATTGCCGGTAAGATTCGAGAATCCATGGAGTTTCCCGGCCAGATCAAAGTATGCGTCATTCGTCAAACCATCGCAAGTAAATATACCGATGATTATGAGGAAGAATTTTCACTGGATGATAAATAGGTTAACCGTAGCATTACTTTAAATATGTGGAATGCGAAAATAATTTCGCAAAGAAAAGCAAATTATACATTTCACTTTGTGCACGATAAATTAAAGGCTGTCCCGATTTTTAAATTTAGGGCAGCCTTTTTTAGTTTTTATAGGAATAATTTGAAAATAAAGCATCGTTTAATGCAAAAACTTCAAAAAAGAAATAAAATAAGAAATATATTTTACAGATACAGGAGGTAAGCCGTGATTGATATTAGTGATCGGGCGATTTCACAAATTAAAACCATCATGCGTAATGAAAACAGAGAGAATAACGGATTACGTATTGGAATAAAAGGCGGTGGATGTTCCGGCTTTACTTATGTGATGGATTTTGAAGAAAATCCCGGTGATAATGATCAGATTTATAATATTAATGATGTCAACGTGGTAATTGATTCCAAAAGTGTGGTTTACCTGCAGGGTACAGAGCTGGATTTTACAGATGGTTTAAACGGATCGGGCTTTATATTTAAAAATCCAAATGCTACCCGCTCCTGTGGATGTGGCAGCTCGTTCGCCGTTTAGACATATATTACGTTTGCATGAAGGTCGAGGGGGAAAGCCTCAAATTTTTAAATTTGAGGCTTTTTTATTTTACGGTGTTCGATTGTATCTTGCAAAGATTATTATACTTATCCATAAGTTATGACAAGAGAACGTATTGTCCGGATTAACCGTACATGGGTACACAAAGTTGTTAAGGTTCACACCATAGACCAATTTACTCCGAGATATTTTTAATCCAATGATTGTATTCCATAACCTCGGTTTAAAATTGAACGGATATGCAGTGATGTTAATCTTACGTGTAATATATTTAAAGTTTAAAATTTAAAAATGATATAAATACAACAATATTTTATTATTTATAAAATTTTTTGTATCTTTAAGAGAGATAATTGATTGTTGCCAATTTATGGGCAATATATTGTTAACAATCCGAGGCTTAATTCATGTATAGAATACGCTATATAGGGGATCCAATTTTAAGAGAAAAAACAAAGGCGGTTAAGAACTTTGATGACCACCTGATCAGAACGGTCGATAATATGATTAAAACGATGCACACAGAAGATGGCGTGGGATTGGCAGCACCGCAGGTAGGACTTACCGAACGCATACTGGTTGTGGATATATCCCCTTTGGAAGAGGAAGAAAAACCTCAGACTTATATAAACACCGAGATTCTTGAATACTGGGGACAATCTACAGA
>WJIP01000345.1 GCA_014730185.1 Caldithrix sp.
ACAAAAGAACGGGGTTTCACAGGCGAACAACTGATCAACCAGATTGTGCATTTCTCTTTGTGACATCGGTTCGCCGGATTTGATGGCATTTTTACAAGAAAAAGCAGCGGCTACTTTTTCTTTATGATTAAAATCATGAAGGGGTTCATTGCGGTAATAATCGATGATATCCAGCAAAACCTGCGATTCGCGGCCCACTTTAACATCGCCGGGCATGGCCTCTATGACAATGGTATTACCACTGAACCGTTTGATACTGAAACCGATCCTTTCCAGCACTTCATGGATTTCCTTAAACACCATGAAATCTTCGTAATTTAAATTCAGCTTTTGCGGAAATAACAATTTTTGTCCGCCGCTGTTTTCCTTGGCATTGAAAACACGCAGGACACGCTCATAGAGGACCCGTTCATGGGCCACATGCTGATCGATGAGTACCATACCGCTTTTGATTTCGGATACGATATAACGGTTGTGTAACTGCCAGAACTGCACTTCCACGGTTTGCTGAATATCCGGCAATCGCCCCGGTGAGGGTTCGGGTTTAAGGGGCTCCTGATCGGCCGGTTGCTGGGCCGAAGTGGTCGGTTCTTTTTCAAAATAGGTTAAACTTAACTGGCTGCCGTTGTTGTAACGGGCCAGGGAACGTTTGCGGCCGCGTAATTCATCGATAATCTGCCGTGGTTTATCTTCGGCGGGTTGCCGGGCCGTGGCCATACCGGCAGAGTCTTTACTGAACTCAGGAATCACTCCTTCTTCATTCAGCGTTTTTTTGACCGTATTTATAAAAAAATAATACAGACTGCGTTCATTGTTAAAGCGCACTTCCATCTTGGTGGGATGGATATTCACATCGACCAGATGCGGATCCAGTTCCAGAAACAGGCAGTAGATGGGATATTCACCGGCCGAAATGAGGTTGCTGTAGGCCTGAAATACAGCATGGCTGAGGGACTTACTGTTTATGGGACGGCCATTGAGAAAAAGATATTGGTGCCCTCTGGATTTGCGTACCACATCCGGGCGGCTGATGAAACCGTTGAGTACGGCCCCTCCGAGTTCGGCGGACGTTTTCAGCAAGCCTTCATATATGGAATCGCCGAAAACCTGCTGAGCCCTTTCACCGGGATCGCCGCTGTTCAGGCTGTAAATGTTTTTGCCGTCAATGGTCAGTTCGAAAGCGATATTGGGGTAGGCCAGAAAAAATCGCTTAAGAACGGTCAGAATTTGCTGGTTTTCCGTACTCTCCGCTCTTAAAAATTCCCGGCGGGCCGGTGTATTGAAAAACAAGTTTTTGACCTGTATGCTGGTCCCCGTATTGGCCGCGGTTTTGAGTAAACGCCCGTCTTTGCCGCCATTGAGATGGTAAATGCTGCCCATTTTTTCATCGGCTATACGCGATTTAATTTCGATTTGGCTCACCGAAGCGATACTGGGTAAAGCTTCACCCCTGAACCCCAGGGTTTCGATCTGGTGCAGATCCTTTTCCGATTGAATTTTGCTGGTGGCATGCCTTTCAAAGGCCAGGGTGATATCATCGGCATCCATGCCCATCCCGTTATCCACTACCTGGATGCGCTTTTGGCCGCCTTTTTCAATATGAATTTCTATCCTGGAAGCTTCGGCGTCGATGGCATTTTCCACTAGTTCCTTGACCACCGAGGCCGGACGTTCCACCACTTCGCCGGCGGCTATTTTATTGGCTAAATTTTCCGATAAGATACTAATTTTTGTATTGGTCATTGGTGTCCGTTTAAAACCGTTTTTCCATTAACAAGGCCTGCGGACCTTTGCAAATATTAACGTCTTGGCCCGATAAAGTTCCTTCATCTTCAAGGCAATCGTTCATTATAATCAACTAAACAATTTAATAAAATAATGTCTTTTAAAAAAATGATTCTACCGAAGGGAAATATAAAAAAATGGCGGACGGAACCGCCATTTTTAAGCATGTTGCCATTTATACCAGAAATATAAATGTCACCAAAATGAAGATCGGAACCAGAATGGGCAGAGAATATTTAATCATATAGCCAAAAAAACTGGGCATAGGAATACCGGATTCCTCGGCGATGGACTTGACCATAAAATTGGGCGCGTTGCCTATATAAGTATTGGCCCCCATAAAAACCGCTCCTATGGAAATAGCCGTCAAATAATTAATGAATTCGGGAAATTGCTGGCTGACCGTTCCGGCCGCAAAAGCTTCGCGGATTTGTAATTCCGTCAGACCTAATTTACCAAGGGCGCTGTTAAAAAAGGTGAGGTAAGTGGGCGCGTTATCCAGAAAACTGGAAAGTCCGCCGGTTACCCAGAAGTAATGATACGGCCGTTTAACAGCTTCAACCAGAGCCGCCAGGGCCCCGTGCTCACCGGCTTGTAAAATGGCCAGGGCCGGAATGATGGTCATGAAGATACCGGCAAATAAATAAGCCACTTCCTTGATGGGAAACCAGGTAAACTCGTTGCCTTTACGGATTTCTTGTTTGGTGAAGTAGAGTGAAAGCAGGCCCATAAAAACCAGCCAGACATCCCTTGCAATACTTTGCAGGGTCATATGCACACCCAATACGTTAACTTCACCAAGGTTGGCCACACCACTGAAAATAACACCGCCGACCACACCCATCAAAAAGATGAAATTAAACGCCCCATGCACCCGAATGGGCGTTTGTTCTTCATCCGAGGGTTGAATATTTTCTTTGCGGTAGTAGTAACTGTCAAACAGAAAAAGTAGTACCAGCAGAATGGCCACAACCACCATCATTTGCGGAAATAGATTAAAGGTCCAA
>WJIP01000346.1 GCA_014730185.1 Caldithrix sp.
GCCAATAGGCCATGGTTAATCCTGAAATACCCGAACCGATTACAGCGATTTTAGTAGCTGCTGCCATTTAATTGATCTCCTGCACAAACACTCCAAAAACGCGCAGCACCATTGGGTCGTTTTGGCCCGGGCCGCCCGTATCGATTTTTATAAATTATAAAAACTTTTGTTTATAGGCTTCAATTACCTTTTCGGCCAGTGCCTGAATGAACCGTTTTTCAATATTCAGGGACGGAATACGATAAAACCATTCCATTCCATTACTTAAAGCCTGCTCTTTGTACAACATACCGATTTCGTAAACCGTCTCGGAATTATCGGCTACAAATCCCAGAGGATAGACCATCAAGTGTTTAATGCCCTTCTCGGCCAACGCATCTATGGTTTGATCCGTTTGCGGTTCCAACCATTTGATTGGACCTAATTTACTTTGATAACACAGATGAATGTTGACATTATCCGGCAGGTGTGGTTTAAGCAGGTTCACCGCTTCCTCTACTTCATCCTGATACGGATCCCCTTTACGAATCCGGCGCATGGGTATACTGTGGGCACTGAACATTAATTCCACATTACGGCCGTCAAAATACTGGCGGTTTTTATTGATCGCCCGATTGATTTGCTCGGCCATGGCCTGAATAAACGTGGGATGACTACCAAAACGACTGATCATCAGCAGATTTTGGTCGGCAACGGTTCCGTCCGCATTCAACCGTTTGATGAGCTGCTCCAGTGAACCGGTTGTGGTTGTGGAATAGAAGGGATACAGGGTGAGTATGACAATTCGGTCATACTTCCGGCTTACAACATCGGTCCAAACATCCTCGATGAAAGGGTGCCAGTATCGCATAGCTGGAAATACATCAAAATGATCAATATCTTCCGCATTTAAAAGATCCTGTAATCCTGTTGCCTGTTTTTCGGTTATACGGGTTAAAGGGGTTTTACCGCCTATTTTCTCATATATTTCGCGGCTTTCAGGGCCACGTTTTTTCGCCAGCCACCTCACAAATTTTTCCCGCCACCGTTCCGGTAACGGGATATCAATAATATCCGGATCTTTGAAGATGTTGTAGAGATAAGGCTCCACCGTTTCCAGAGAATCGGGGCCGCCCATATTGGAAATGATGACTGCTGTTGCCATATCCGTTTTATCCTTATCTATTGCTTTATACCGTGCGGGAAAAACGCGGTTTATGATCCGATTTCTGATTTAAATAGGCATCAAAGTTCATTGCAATATTGCGAATGAGTAAACGACCCGGTTCGGTAACTTCAATGGTATGGTCATGCAATTTTACCAATCCATCATCCTGAAGGGGCAACAGCCCATTAAGGGCACCTGCAAAATATTCATTAAAATCAATATCATACTTGCGGTTAATGGTTTCCTTATCCAGTTCAAAATGGCACATGAGATGGGAGATTACTTCCCTACGCAACTTGTCATCAGCTGAAAGTTCGTATCCCCGCATAACCGGTAGTTGACCATCATCGATGCGGTTGTAGTAGTCTTTTAACTTTTTATAATTCTGTACATAGATACCCGAAAGCATGCTGATACTGGACATCCCCAGAGCAAACAGATCGAGACCGGCTCGGGTAGAATATCCCTGAAAATTGCGGTAAAGGGTTTTTTCTTTAACCGCAATGGTCAGTTCATCATCGGGTTTGGCAAAATGATCCATGCCAATGTAGACATACCCTTTATCCGTCAGCGATTCGATGCTTAATTTGAGGAGCTTCAGTTTTTCATCCGGGGTCGGCAGCGTTTCATCTTTGATAACCCGCTGATGCTTGATCATATCCGGTAAATGGGCGTAATTGAATACGGCCAGACGATCGGGTTTAAAATCAACCACCTTTTGGATGGTGTCCGCAAAGTTCTCTCTGGTCTGATTGGGTAATCCATACATTAAGTCGATATTTATGCTTTTAAAGTTGAGCTCCCTGGCCCATTCCACGGTTTGTCTTGTTATGAACTCCGGTTGAATCCGGTTTACGGCTTTTTGAACCCTGGGATCAAAATCCTGTACCCCCATGCTGCAGCGGTTAAAACCAACATCGCTCAAAGCCTGCATATGATCACGGGTCAGTTCTCTGGGGTCCAGTTCGGAGCTGACTTCCGCATCGTCGGTAAACTCAAAATAACGACTAATAGCCTGTCCCAGTCTTCGGATCTGGTCAGGCGACAGATGAGTCGGTGTTCCGCCCCCCCAATGCAACTGCGCTACTTTTCGCCTTCCATTCAGACACCGCGACAGCATTTCAATTTCGCGGGATAAATAATCGATGTATTCATCGATACGTTGCGGATTATGTGTAATCAACATATTACACCCGCAAAAATAACACAGAGTATCACAAAACGGCAGATGAAAATAAAGCGAGATGGGTTGGCTCGCTTTATCCTGGACGACCTCATCGATATGTTCCATGTATCGGCTGCTGCCCACACCCTCATGAAAATAAGGCGCCGTCGGGTAACTGGTATAACGAGGACCAGGTCGGTCATATTTTTTTAACAGATCTATATCGACATTCATAGCTTTTGCCTTTATTCTTTGATACAGTCTTTCGGCAGAATTAAATGGGTCTGCAATAAAAATTATCTCCTGCTTTTTTCCCGTACTTCATGCACCAGGTGCTTCACATTATCCACTGGGATATCCGGCAGAATACCATGCCCCAGATTAAATACATGTCCGCTTTCTCCATCGAACGCCTCCAGTATGCGCTTTACTTCCCGGCTTATTATTTCCTTCGAACCATACAGAACGGTGGGATCCAGATTGCCCTGTAAAGCTGCTCTATCGCTGACGGCCATACGTGCCTCATACATATCGGTCATCCAGTCAACACCCAGCATATCGGCACCACTATCGACCAACTGAATTAAAATATTCAACCCCCCCTTACTGAATAATGTCACAGGTACCTGATGGCTGCTAAGATTTTGAACAATCTGCCTCAGATATTGTCCCGAAAAGGTTTCATAATGGTGAATAGGTATTATCCCGCCCCAGGTATCAAAAATTTGCACGGCTTGCACACCGGCTTCAATCTGCATCTTTAAGTATCGTGTAACAGCATCGGCCAGAGCCTGCAATAAAGATTGCAGCACTTCAGGTTCACGATACATCAAACTTTTGATGAATTTAAAATTCCGGGTCGGTTTACCCTCGATCATATAGGTGGCTAAGGTAAACGGCGAACCGCTGAACCCGATTAGCGGTTTCTGCCGATTCAGTTCTTGAACCAGTACTTTAATGGCCCCGGCAACGTATTCCAGGCGTTCTTCAAGATGATCGCTGGTCAATTGTTTTATCGAGTGTTCATCCTCAATTCGGGGCGATAATTTTGGACCGTGATTTTCCAGGAATTCCAATTTCATGCCCATAGCTTCGGGAATGACCAGTATATCCGAAAACAAAATAGCCGCATCAAAATCGAAACGGCGCAGCGGTTGCAGAGTGACTTCGGCCGCTAATTCCGGCGTTTTACACACGGTTAAAAAGTCGTGCTTTGCTCTCAATTCGCGATACTCCGGAAGGTAACGCCCCGCTTGCCGCATAATCCATATGGGCGTATACGGAACCGGTTTGCGGTATATCGCATTCAGATATGTAGAATTATTGAATGACATAAATTATGATTCATCTCCTTTCGCGGATTTAAAAAATACTTCGATCGCTTCAATAAGGGATTCGGCAGTGCTTTCCCTCGGAACAATACGGGCATCCAGGCCCAAGGTCTGCAGGGCTTCAGCCGTAACCGGACCGACGGCAGCATATAAAGGCGCGGATCCGTTGATCAGCCGCTTATCGATCAAATCAAAAAAGGCCCTCAGAGCTGATGGACTGAAAAACGTAATGACATCGATTTTGTTCTGCTTCAGATTTGCTTTTAAACCATCCAATGCTACGGCAGAGTTGGTTTCTGTCCGATAGACTTCAATGGTCCGCACTTCTGCGGCCTTTTTCCTAAGGTAGTCAGCCACAGTTTGCCGGGCGATATTGGATCCGGGAATGAGCACCCGCTGTTCGGACATATCCCTCCCGGCAAAAGCCTCAATCAACCCCTCTGCAGTGAAATTACGGGGGATAAGGTCAACCTGCAGACCATTTTTTTCGACAACGGCTGCGGTTTTACGGCCCACAGCAGCAATCTTCTGCGCTGTGATCGATTGATTTTTCTTTTTTAAACGCTGCAAAAAATATCGCACAGCGTTGGCGCTGGAAAATATAATCCATGTATAATTCCGAAGCTGGTTGATAGCACGGTCGCAATCAACCCAGCTTACAGGCGGGCTCATGCGCACAACCGGTGCATAAATTATATGAGCGCCCCGGTCGATCAGGGCCTGACCCAATGCACCGGCCTGGTGGGCAGCTCGCGTTATCACGATGGTTTTATCCTTTAAAGTTTTATGTATTATGTTTGAATGCATGCAGAATATCCAAAGCTCCCCGATCAATAAGCTGTTCAGCCAGTTTAACTCCTATTTGCTCTGCCGATTCAACCGGTCCCGCCTGTTCGGCCTGCAGCCACCGGCTACCATCATGATTGGATACGAAACCATTGAGTTCTATTGTATTGTTATGTATTTCCGCCAAGGCACCCACCGGAAACTGACAACCACTGTCCAGTCTTCGTAAATACGCACGTTCCGCGGTCACGGCCTGCATTGCCGGTTCATGATTAACGGCCTGAACGATATCGCGCGTTTTTTCATCCGCGACACGTACCTGAATACCAATAGCCCCCTGCCCCACCGCCGGTATCATTTCATTAATCTCAAAAGGTTGATACTGTACCTTTTGCAGCGCTAACCGTATAAGGGCTGCATGCGCCATAATCAAAGCGTCAAAATCATTATCCTGTAACTTGCGTAGTCGTGTATCAATATTGCCCCGCAAATCAACCATTTCCAAATCCGGCCGTTGGCGTAAGAGTTGGCAACGCCTGCGGATGCTACCGGTTGCAATGCGGGCTTTTTCTTTTAAATCTCTTAATGTTTTGCCCTTTCTGGTCACGAGTACATCCTTCACGGAAGCCCGCCGGGGAACCGCACCAAGCATCAATCCCTCGGTCATTTGAGAGGGCAAATCTTTGAGGCTGTGAACGGCTATATCAATGTTATGTTCCAGCAGGGCATCTTCAATGGCCTTGGTAAATACGCCCTGCCCTCCAATACGTGTCAGGGATGATTTTTGATCGCGATCGCCCTCCGTTTTAATGATGACGCGTTCAAAGTTACAGTCGGGTCGCGCCTTTCTTAACGCTGTCGTAACAAAATCAGCCTGCCATACTGCCAGTTGACTTCCACGTGTGCCAATTCGAATGTTTGCCGCCATGCCATCAATCCCGGTTTAAATCGTATAGTTCATGGATAATTTCAATCTTCTGCTGCTTTCGCTCGGCGTTATTATTTTTGCTCTTCAATATTTTTATGTGTTGATGCAGTAATTTGTTAACAATGCTTTGAGTTAGATATTCCACCTGTTCCATGCCTTCCTGAGGTAGTCTGGATTTAAGCCGTTGCAGTTCGTTGTAACGAACATCATCGAAGTAGCGACGCAATTGCTTAATGGTCGAAGATATGGAATAGGTGGCCATCCAGGTACTGAATTCATCCATGTACTGATCGATAAATTTCATTGCTTTTGGGATCTCTTCCCGCCGGTTTTGTAGATTTTTATCGACAACTTCCTGCAGATCGTCCATATTATACAGGTAAATACCGTCAAGTTGATTACCCTTGGGATCGATATCCCGGGGCATGGCCAGATCAATCAGGAACAGGGGCTCATGCTGTCTCCGTTTACTTATCCGTTTTAACTGATTGTAATCGAGGATATAGCGTTCACCGGCTGTGGCCGATATCACGATATCCACATCGGTAAGGGCCTCTTCCACCTGATCAAGAGTAAATGCCTGACCATTGAACTTGGATGCCAGTTGCTGGGCCCTTTGCAGCGTACGGTTTACGACCTTAATGGATCGTACTCCTTTTTCCATGAAGTGGGTGGCTGCCAGTTCCACAGTTTCACCGGCTCCTATGAGTAAAACATTCAATCCTTCCAGATTGGAAAAAATTTTGCGGGCCAGTTCCACGCCGGCAAAACTGATGGACACGGCTCCTTCGGAAATAAAAGTATTACTGCGAATTTTTTTCTCGGACTGTAAAGCGTAGTTATAAATCTTATTCAGTAAGGTATCCGTCACTCCGGCCTGATGAGCCTGTTCATAGGCCAGCTTAACCTGACCCGTAATCTGTGGTTCGCCGATCATCTGCGAATCCAAACCCGATATCACTTTAAAAAAATGGCGAACGGCGGTTTTACCCTTGTGGATATAGACATACTCATCATTACTGTAATAAGGTACTTCCTTGAATGCATCCAGACGCTTACGTATATCGGATAACAGAATATTGACCTCATCCCCTGTAACGTAAACTTCTGTACGATTACAGGTTGATAAAATCAAAACACCTTCCAGGTCAAACTCATTGTACAATTTCGTTAATAACACCTGCTGGCTGTCGTTATCCAGCGCCGCTCCTTCGCGGATTTCAACCGGTGCTGTTTTATGCGAAACCCCAATGACCGCTACGGGGACATATTGATTATTATTCATCTATATCAAACCGGTATTAATAAAACTTGTGAAACGATTCCGATAACAATACAACGGCCAGAGAACCGGCTACTAAAAGAATAAAACCGGACACGGCCAGATAAGCCATCCATCGGCCCCGCCATTTGAGCAATCGGGCAAAAATGTAGGTAATCAGATAAACCACCCAAATGATATCGGAAACAATAACTTTTACATCCAGAGGCCAGTACGAGTCTAATATTTTGGCTGCCTGCCAGTGGCCGAGCAGAATACCCACCCCCAGAAGAATAATGCCAATGGCCACGGAGCGAATACTCATACGCTCCAGATAATTAATGGCCGGCAACTGGTCATAAATAATGCCGAAACGCCGCGATTTCATGTTCCGGTTCTGCATGATGTAAAGCACGGCAAATATCGCCGACAGAGCCAATGCCGTGTATCCTATTAGCGTTAAAGAAGCGTGGATAGCAAATGTCGGGCTGCTGAGCAAGGCATTGGTTTCCTTTTGCCATTGATGATTAAAGGCAGAGATAAAAATGGTCACAAAGGCAAAACTAAGGATAAATAAACCGGTACCCTTATTTTTAATAGTCAACTCGATAATAAGATAGACCACCAGTATGGAAAATCCCAGGAAAGATAAACTGTCGAAAGCATTGGATAAGGGGATGGTGTTCAGGGCCAGATGGCGAATGGATATCTCAAAAAAGTGCACAACCAAAAGGCTGCTCAATATTATAGTGGTCTTCTGTTCCAGTTCTTTTTGTTTATGAAAAAAGATCCGATAATACACAACCACCACCGCCAGATAGGCCACCGGCAGAAGATAATTTAACACAAAACTGATCGATCGCATCTCAACCTCAAAATTGATAAATGAAAACGTGCAATGTAAAGGATTTATGGCCTTAAAACAAGTCCGGGTTCCCCGCTTGCAGAATATCTTGACCGTTACAATCCATTTTTTTAAGCCTATCTAAGTTTATGTATTGCAATTATTTAGATTATAATTGATTTAAGGACGGTTAACCCAACCGATGCTCATTGGGGTAACATGGAAATTAAAAAAACAACATGAGGGTAGTATTTTAATTTGCATCTTATAAAAGCAACCATTATGTTTGTATTTGTTATATATATATAACATTTGCAAGCTTTGTATTATTAATGCAATAGAAACTAAACATTTATTTTATATATACAGGAGGCCCCATGCGCCGGTCTTTTTTATTCATGTTAGTATGCATCATGTTCCTACCCTTAATGACGCCAGTCTGGTCTCAGGATGAATTCTTTACACCCACTACCACTATTGGTGGTTATGGAGAGCTGCACTACAATTATTCCAAGATGGAAAGTCAAGACAGTGAGCAACTTCTGGATTTCCATCGTTTTATCATTTATTATGCCCATGCCTGGACCGAAAAGTGGTCGTTAAAATCCGAAGTGGAACTGGAGCACAATCTGGTGGGTGACGGACAAGGCGAATTGGAGCTGGAACAGGCTTACATCGATTACCATCACAGCGATGCTTTCGGTTTCCGTGCCGGTGTTTTGCTCACCGCCGCCGGACTGATTAATGAATTCCACGAACCGCCTCTTTTTTTAAGTGTTGAACGGCCGGCCTACAATAAATACATCATTCCCACTACATGGTTCGGTAACGGTGCCGGTATTTACGGAAGAGCGAATGGTTTCAGCTATCGTCTCAACGTAATGGAAGGATTGGACGGAAGCGCCTTTAGTGCTGCCACCGGCATTCGTGGTGGCCGGGAAAAAGGATACAAAGCCAACGCCGAAGCATTGCTGTACAATGCTGCCCTCGATTACCGCGGCCTTCCGGGTACACGCATCGGTGTATCGGTGACTACCAACAACGCTGTAGTCAATGACAGTGTTAATAATGCCATCAATCTCATGGAATTTCATGCCCAATATGAAGCCCATCATATTTTTGCAGCCGTGGAATTCGGCAACCTGACCTTCGATAACGGTCCGGTGGAAACCGCCCGCGGTTTTTATGTGGATCTGGGATACGAGATTGGACACTGGTTTAACCAAAACACCCGCATCATGCCCTGGTTGCGTTATACCGATTATAATACGGCCGCCGTTACACAAGCCGGCGGCAATTCCCAAAAAGCCAATCATCACCAAAAATGGTTGGTAGGAATCGCCGTCAAACCCATTCCACAAGTTGTTTTCAAAGTCGATTATGGTGTGGATACGATAGAATTGAATGATCAAAGTACGACCCTGTTCAATCTGGGTGCTGGATATATGTTTTAGGGGATGCCATGTTATTCAATACAATGCGTACAAAATTGTTTATGCTGATTCTGTGTCCGCTCCTTCTGTGGGGCGGACCCATACAAAAAAGTGCGGAAACCACCATTCGTAACCAGTTTAAACAAGCCATAACGTTGCAATTTGATAAATATCAACTGCCGCCGGATATTAAAAAGGACATAGAAAAAGAAGTACACCAATCCTTTTTTATGGACCAGGTTTATCTCTGGCAGATTTTCCGGCAGGATTCCCTGGTAGGCTATGCCCTGCTGGACAATGTACGGGGGAAATCATTACCCATTACCTTTATGGTTCTGTTTAATGGCCGGGCCGAAATAACGAGCAGCCATATCGTCAAATACCGTGAATCTATTGGTGGCGCCGTATCCAACCCGCAATGGCAAAAACAGTTTACCGGTAAAGATGCATCATCCGGTTTTTCCGTCGGGGATCATATCGATGGTATCAGCGGGGCGACTATTTCGGTGCATGCCGTCAGTAAAGGCATCCGCAAACTGGCCCTTTTGGCCAGGTATTTGATAACTCAACCGATATTGTCGGCAAATGAAAATCAGCCCTGATCATTGCGGGGCTATGAGTTATATTTATTATCAGGCATGCATAAACCCTGTGAAGCAGGTTTTATTGAAAAAATTTTATGTTGCCGGAATGATAAAACGGTGCGAATGCGTTAGCCCGGAGTTCAATACGTAATCGGATTATATGGAATTGCAACTTTATTTACTGCCCAGACCATACAAACAACTGATTCTGGCCTTTTTGTTCCTTTTGACATCGGCGGTCATGGTGGGTCTGCTTTATGTATACCACACCACGGCCATGCAATCCCCGGGAATCGAACAGCATTATGCCGGCAGTGCTGCTCATACAGAAAATGAAAATATGGATATCCCCGAGCATTATCCGAAGCCATTGTCGGAAATGCTGATGACCACCCATAACCATTTGTTCGGATTCGCCTTTATTTTTGTATCCCTCGGTTTTATCTTTTCCATGAATACCATCATCCGCGGACGCTGGAAAATTTTTCTGATTGTCGAGCCCTTTTTGTCCACTTTTTTGACTTTTGCTTCCATTTGGGCGCTGCGCTATATCCATCCGTTGTTCAGCCTGGTAACGATCAGCATGGCCATATTAACCTATGGGGCTTACTTTGTGATGACCGGGGTGATTGTGTATGAATTGTTATTCAAAGGCAACCAGGCTTACAACCAACTTTAATCGTTCCAATATATTAAGAGGCTATCCGACAGCGCCGTTGCCAACGCGACAGTCAGACCGGCGATCAACACGGCCATGAATATCAGGCGGTCTTCAATACTCAATAAGTATATTTAATTTTACAGATTATTGCTAAGGTCATGGATTTTGTTCCCATGACCGCCCTGTACTCCGGCAGTTTTGTGTCTTAAAGTTATACCCGTCTTCGGTCGATAACCGGGGCATCTATGGCAACCTTAAATTAAATTGAAAAAACCCGGCCAAAGGTTTATTTTAAAGGTTTATAATTTTGATGCGGTTCACAAGAATGTTGATTCATATCGGTTAATTTAAACGCTATTTTAATTACGGTAACACCGCGGTGTTATGTAATTAACGTGGCGGAGCTGTATTAATTAGCAAAATATGCACTAGTAAAATATAAATAAGAAAATGAGTATTGATTATGAATAATAAAA
>WJIP01000347.1 GCA_014730185.1 Caldithrix sp.
TCTATGTACATATTACAAAAAGCGGGTTGCAGAACAATAATCCGTATGATTGATGGCGAATAATTCTATAATTAGGTTTCTCGACCCAATCCACTCTGGCCACGGGTTTCAAAACATTAAACCAAAATCGATTCATAGCGCTGCCAGTTTTCATGAACACACCGTTCACCGGCGTTAATCAGCGCCCGGGCATCGGTGAAATCCAGTAACTGAAATCCGGAAACATTAGGTTCAAATAATATGTCGGGAGGATGGGAGGCTAATTTTTGCCGCACCAATTGATTTTGCATGATGACCACCGATTGAGTCATAGTCTCGATAATCGAGGGGCTTTTTACTGTACTCTTATCTTGTATATTCACCAGCTTACCATTACTCACTTCATCGCTGGTCCAGCCACGGTCGGAGGCAAATTTCGCTAAACGCTCTCGGAGTACATGTGAGCTGGAGGCAAACTTCCTGAAATTTAATTTGGGACGATTTCGCAAACTCACATTTTTCATGGGTCGATCAACAGGCGGCGTCACATTGACCGCAATGATCCGGTCAGCCCCTTTGTGACGAGCCACATCCACCGGCAGTGGATTTACCAGACCGCCATCAACCAGTAGTTGCTTATTGTTGGATATCGGTTTGAACAGGCCCGGTAAGGCTATGCTGGCCATAATGGCTTCTGCCAGATATCCTTTGTTTATGATGATTTCATCACCATTCAGCAGGTTTGTGGCCACACAATAGAAGGTATATTTGAGATCGTTAAACGTTGTTTTACCTATCAAAGCCTCAATAAATTCTTCAATACCGCTTCGGGTAAAAATACCCTTCATAGGATTGGTTAAGCGAAAAATACGGGCCATGGACCGCCAATCGGTATTACAGGCAATTTCTTCCATTTGATCTATGGACATACCCGAGGCATAAGCACCGCCTATTAATGCGCCCATACTGGTACCGACAATAGGATCAAATTTAATGCCTTTGTTGGCCAGGGCCTTCAACACACCAATATGGGCAATTCCCCTGGCTGCTCCGCTGCCCAAAACCAATCCCCAATGCTGACTTACTTCGTGCACGATATATCTTTCGAATTTACTGATTCTTTAAAGATGATAGACATCTAGGCATTCTAATAAAATTGATGGTCTTCAACAAATTTAAATCCAGAAATTCACTGACTTCAACCGGTAGCTTTTCAGGATAGCCTTATTGAATCGTGATGTTTTTTTTATCAAATACCCAAATTATTGTGATGAACCCGTCTACCTGACCTTTATTTTATTTTCAAAAATGAGGTGCCTATGAAACGTTATTATATATTTACATATTGTTTGCCTGTTTTAGTTATGGTAGGTTTGAGTACGCCCGGCCAAGGACAAAATGTGCCATTATTCAAGGAGAACGGGCGCATTCAGCACAAAGGCGAACCACTTATTAATAAACATGGTACAAGTCCCATCATCGTTGATTGGAATGGTGATGGTGCTAAAGATCTAATTGCCGGTTTTCATTTTCAGGGATGGATCTTTTATTATGAAAATTCCGGATCGGATGCCTTTCCGGCCTTTTTCACAGATCGTGTTAAGCTCAGAGGCGGAAGAGACGTGATTCAATCAGGGGATTCATGATGCATTATTTCGGTTCCACAGGCTGTGGACTGGGATGAGGATGGTGATCTTGATTTGATCATCGGCGACTATGTCGGTT
The DNA here is from genome assembly GCA_014730185.1 of Caldithrix sp. Taxonomy (GTDB): domain Bacteria; phylum Calditrichota; class Calditrichia; order Calditrichales; family Calditrichaceae; genus WJIP01. The sequence continues at coordinate 1,705 of WJIP01000347.1, forward strand.
ATGTTGTTTTTTATGAAAACACCGGCATAGACAATGGGTTACCGGATCTGGCAACCGGCCGTCGCATCAAAGCCAACGGAGAAGAGATTAAGGTTTCATTTGACGCCGCACCTGTTATCGCAGACTGGAACAACGATGGCAGAAAAGATTTGCTCGTTGGATCCGAAAAATATGAGATACGTGTTTATTTAAATAAGGGCACAAACAAAAGTCCGAGCTTCGGTGAGTATTCCGTAATTGAAAATGTTTCGCACTGGGAAGGACATCCGGAGATTCTGGATTTGAACAATGATGGAAAGAAAGATCTGTTAATTGGCGATGGCGATGGCAACGTTGTATTTTACCCGAATACCGGAAGCGATAAGGCACCCGCTTTTACAGAATCACTAAATTTACAATTAACAAATGGCGCTGCAATCGAAGTCGAATCCATTGCCCACCTTGAAGCCCATGACTGGAATGAAGATGGTACCGTCGATTTGTTGGTAGGTGAAGAAGAAGGATTTATAAATATTTTCCTGAACTCTAATCAACCATCCAGCCTTGCCGAGGAACCTCAGAACTTCTTACACAATCTCAAGTTGTTTCAAAATTATCCTAATCCTTTTAATAATCAAACAACCATCCAATTTCATTTACCTTCCTCTATGTATGTCCGGGTATTGTTATACAATTCAGCCGGTGAAAAAATGAATAAGAGCAAAGAAGGTTATTTTAACAGGGGAACGCATAGCATACGTCTTTCAACCAATGAATGGACCAGCGGCGTATATTTTTATAACCTGCAGGCGACGGATGATAAAGGCGGCCACTTTAAGGCCGGTAAAAAAATGTTACTGATACAATAAAAAAAGGCTCCCGTTTTTTAGGAGCCTTTTGAGAGACTTACCACTACTTTATGCTTTGTAATGCTTTCATGTAATTTGCCCGTTCATAAGCCGAGGGTTCCGCGATTGCTTTATAGCTCATACTACCCTTCATTTGTTCGATGGACACATATTCATTTTCGTCCATCCACATACGAATTTCTTCCAGTACACGTTTGACATGGTCTACCCCTCGTTCAAGCAGTGCAGATGTCATCATGGCAACATCGGCGCCGGTCATCATGGTCTTCAGTACATCATATCCGGTATGAATACCGGTTGTTGCTGCCAGGTCGGCATTGACATTGCCGTATAATATGGCCAGCCACCGTAACGGTAGGCGCAATTCATATTCAGTGCTAAACTTTATATCCGGTATAACTTCCAAATTTTCCAGATCGATGTCCGGTTGGTAAAAACGATTAAAAATGACCAGGCCGTCCGCACCGTTTTCATCCAGTTTTTTGGCCATATTGGCAAAAGATGTAAAGTAAGGGCTCAATTTAATGGCTACCGGAATCTTTACATGTTCTTTGACTGTTTTCAGATCATTAAGGTACATACTTTCAACTTCTTCGGCACTCATGCTCGGATCAGTGGGAATGTAGTAGATATTTAACTCCAGAGCATCGGCGCCGGCTTCTTCCATTTTTTGGGCATATTTCATCCACCCGCCGGCAGAGACACCATTCAGACTCCCTATGATGGGAATGGACACCGCATCTTTTAGCTTCCTGATTTGTTCTAGATAATCTTCAGATTCCAGATTATGAAATTCATCCGGCTCGGGAAAATAGCTTAAAGCTTCTCCAAAGCTTTCGGTACCCTGGGTAAGGAATGCATCAATCTCTTTGCTTTCATGCGTAATTTGTTCTTCGAATAAGGAGTACATTACCACAGCAGCGGCTCCGTTGTCTTCCAGACGCTTTACATTATCTACGGAATTGGATAGAGGAGATGCCGATGGCACTATGGGATTTTTTAACTTTAAGCCGAGATAGGTAGTACTTAAATCCATAAGGTGTTCCTTTTATTTAAATTTAAAGCAGGACGCTTTAGTGACGTCCTGCTATATGGGTTTATTCGTTATTACGATTCTTCGGAAAAATCCAGGTTCTTCAGATTTTCATATCGACGCCAGTTATCCTTCACCTGCTGTTGAGCAGATTGCAGGAATTCTTTGGCTGCTGTCGGATTCATTTTCTGCACCATCTTAAAGCGTGTTTCATTGTACATATACTCTTCAAGCGGTTTTGACGGTTCTTTGGAATCCAGTGTTAACGGATTTTTACCTTCTTTAATCAGAACCGGATTGTAACGAAACATAATCCAGTGCCCGGTATCGACCGCCAGTTTTTGTTGATCCATACCATATTTCAGGTTATAACCGTGCGCAATACAATGGGTATAAGCAATGATCAAAGAGGGTCCCTCATATCGTTCAGCTTCAATAAATGCTTTGAGGGTTTGTGTATCATTGGCACCCATGGCAACCCGGGCTACATAAACGTTACCGTAAGATAAGGCTTGCATACCCAGGTCTTTTTTACCTGTGGGTTTACCGCCGGCTGCAAATTTTGCCACTGCACCGGTTGGTGTTGCTTTGGACATCTGTCCTCCGGTATTGGAATAAACCTCCGTATCCATAACCAGAATATTAACATTTTTACCGGAAGCGATTACATGATCCAGGCCACCGTAACCGATGTCATAAGCCCAGCCGTCACCGCCCATAATCCACACACTCTTTTTCACCAGATAATCTGTCATACTCTTCAGATGGGCAACCTGAGTATCGCCGTTCATTTTGTTTAAAGATTCTTTTAGTTGTTCAACCCGATTACGCTGTTCGGCAATCTCCGCCTCATCATCCTGTTTGGAATTAATAATGGCATCCACCAGATTTCCATCCAGCTGACCTTTTAAGGCCTTCAACAATTCTTTGGCCTGAGCAACTTTCTTATCAATCGTTAATCGAAAACCCAGACCAAATTCCGCATTATCTTCAAACAAAGAATTGGACCAGGATGGGCCTTTACCGTTATTATCTTTGGCCCAGGGAGTGGTCGGCAAATTACCACCGTATATTGAAGAGCATCCGGTAGCATTGGCAACAATCATTCGATCTCCGAATAACTGCGAAGCGAGTTTTACATAGGGGGTTTCCCCACAGCCCGGACAGGCGCCGGAAAACTCAAACAGCGGACGCAGGAATTGCGAACCTTTCACGGTTTCGATACGCAGCTCCGACCGATCGTTATCGGGTAATTCCAGGAAAAAGTCCCAGTTTTCCCGTTCCTGTTCTCGGATGGGAATTTGGGGAGCCATATTAATGGCTTTTTTGCCGGTTTCCTGTTTGTTTTTGACCGGACAAACTTCTACACATAATTCGCAACCCGTACAATCTTCCACCGCTACCTGTAAGGTGTACATGTAGTTATCCGGCCACTCTTTGCCTCGAGCTTTGACCGCTTTAAATCCCGACGGTGCATTTTCCAGCAACTTGCCGTCGTATGCTTTGGCCCGAATAACACTATGCGGACATACATTCACACATTTATTACACTGAATACAGATTTCTTCATCCCAAATGGGTACCTCTAAAGCCACATTACGTTTCTCCCACTGGGTTGTAGCCGTTGGAAAGGTGCCATCCACCGGCATCTTGCTTACCGGAAGATCATCGCCTTTACCGGTTATCAGGGTAGCCGTAACATCCTGAACAAATTCAGGTGCCTCCGCCGGTACCGCCGGTTTCATCTCAATAGTGCTATCGGCTTTATCGGGAACGTCGATCTGGTACAGATTGTCGAGCGCCTGATCAACCGCGGCAAAATTCATTTTAACAATCTTTTCACCTTTTTTACCATACGTCTTTTCTATGGCGCCTTTAATTTTGGCGATGGCTTCATCTTTGGGCAATACACCGGAAATTGCAAAGAAGCATGTTTGCATAATGGTATTGATGCGAGCTCCCATTCCCGTATCTTTGGCTACTTTATATCCGTCGATAGCATAAAACTTTAGCTTTTTATCGATAATCTCTTGCTGGATTTTGTGCGGCAATTTTGCCCAGGTCTCATCTTTATCATAAGGACTGTTTAAAAGAAACGTGGCCCCTTCTTCGGCTTTTTCCAGAACATTCATTTTTTCCAGAAATACAAACTGATGGCAGGCCACAAAATTAGCCCGGGTAATCAGATAAGTGGAATGAATCGGGTGCTTACCAAACCGTAGATGAGAAATGGTCATAGAGCCGGATTTTTTGGAATCGTATACAAAATAACCCTGCGCAAAATTTTCGGTCTCTTCACCAATAATTTTGATGGAGTTTTTGTTCGCGCCAACCGTACCATCGGCTCCTAAACCGTAAAACATCCCGCGGACAACGTCCTTACCTTCGGTTACATAGGACGGATCGAATTCAAGACTGCTATGGGTTACATCTTCTTTGATACCTATCGTGAAATGATTTTTCGGTTTGTCTTTTTTAAGTTCGTCAAATACCGTCTTAATCATCGCAGGTGTGAATTCTTTAGAGGACAGTCCATAGCGGCCGCCGATAATTTTGGGTATATCTGCGGTAGGCATTTGCCCTTCGGTTTTGGCTTCGATAAAAGCGTTTAACATGTCCTGATACAAGGGCTCGCCGGCAGCGCCCGGCTCTTTTGTGCGATCGAGTACAGCAATTGATTTCACCGTGGATGGCATGACTTGCATCAAATGTTCAATGGAGAACGGACGATATAATCTTACTTTTATTGCGCCTACTTTTTCACCTTGCTCCGTCATGTACTCAACCGCCTCATGAGCGGTTTCGGCGCCGGATCCCATCAATACAATTACACGTTCCGCTTCCGGATCGCCCACATAATCAAATAATTTATACTGACGGCCGGTTATTTTGGCAAAACGATCCATAGCATTCTGGACAATTTCGGGCGCCTTCTGATAATAAGGATTAACCGTTTCTCTGCCCTGGAAGAAAACATCGGGATTCTGGGCCGTACCTCTTAGAACCGGATTATCCGGTGTCAAAGCCCGTTTACGATGGGCCATGACGGATTCATCATCGATCATTTCGCGCATATCATCCTTGGAAAGCTGTTCAATTTTCTGAACTTCATGAGATGAACGAAACCCATCAAAGAAATGCACAAAAGGTATTCTGGATTCCAGAGATGCGGCCTGGGAAATTAAGGCAAAATCATGAATTTCCTGAATCGAGTTGGAAGCGATTAAACCAAAACCCGTTTGCCTTACGGCCATAACATCGGTATGATCACCGAAAATGGAAAGAGCCTGTGCGGCAACCGATCGGGCGGAAACGTGAAAGACCGACGGAGTGAGCTCGCCGGCAATTTTATACATATTGGGAATCATCAACAACAATCCCTGTGAGGCTGTAAACGTTGTTGTTAACGCCCCAGTCTGTAGCGCGCCATGAACAGCTCCTGAAGCGCCTCCTTCACTCTGCATTTCGGTTACATCCGGTATCGTACCCCAAATATTCTTCTCTCCTTTAGACGATAATTCGTCTGCCAGCTCACCCATGGGCGACGAAGGCGTAATGGGGTAGATGGCAATCACTTCATTAATTTTATGCGCAACCGATGCAGCCGCTTCATTTCCATCAATTGTTACCATCTTGCGTTGCATAAAGTATACTCCCTCTCTAAATATCTTTATTTAATTCACTGGATTTGTTTTATGAAATATTTCACTAAGTATTTTTATTTCAAAGCAAATATAATATAAAACAAATTATATGCCAAATTGCAAAATTATCACCCCGTTTTATACTCAGTTGATTTTAATAGAGTTAATTAAAATATCATAGCCGGTTATATTGTATCGTAAAACTTGAATTCCTAATGGTTGGCTATTTTATTGCAGCTATTCCTAATTTTAAGAATAATGTTCTGCTTATAAATATCCTCGTATCATTTGATTAAGACGATTATAAATGGTACATTTACAGTTGATTGTCACTATTAATGACAATTTTTGAAAAGCTATATTTAATTCTTTTTGAGTGATGATCTGCGGTTTTAATCCGGGCTGAGTATAGAAGCCATTTAGCTTAA
>WJIP01000348.1 GCA_014730185.1 Caldithrix sp.
AAATAAAGGGCAGGTTCCAGCGTTTATCATTTTGGGGGACCGGCAAAAGATATCCGGATGAAGTTATCAGATTCAGTCCTTTGCCATATATGAACGCGATGGGCTCCCGTTCCACGATTGTAATGCGCAGAGTTGCCGGCAGGCTGCGGACAACCGCCGCCCCTTTTATATAATAGGATTGCTTCAATTTTTTAACCAGATCTAGGGGACGTATTTTCAATAATTCTTGCTCTTCCTTCAAGCCGCACATGGCTAATACATCGGACCGTGAGAGAATATCATTGCCCCTGATTTCGATATTGGAAAGTTCGAACGCTCCCATTCGTTCCTGTAACTGCGTATTCACCCATCGATACCCGTAGGCTAAAGCCGTCAGGGCTGCAATAACCAACAGATAAATAACAGTATTGCGTGCTGTATGTGTTTTTTTTCGTTTTGGCATCGTATTCAGGCTTTTATCTTTTTAATGATCGGTTCAATGATTTCCCAGATATTGCCGGCCCCCATGGTAAGCACCATATCACCAGTTTCAGTTTTCCCATTAAGAAAATCGGGGATATCATGACGGTTTTCTACAAAATAACTGTGCCCATGTCCCAGATATTTAAGGTGATTAGTGATCATCTCTCCGCTGACACCTTCAATGGGTTGCTCACGGGCCGGATAAATGCCGGAGACGATTACCAAATCGGCCTTCTTAAGGGCTTCTGCAAATTCTTTATAAAAATCCTTTGTTCTGGAAAAAAGATGTGGCTGAAAAATCGCAACCAATCGCCGATCCCAACCACTTTTGGCCGCAGCAATGGTTGTATCGACTTCTGTGGGATGATGGGCATAATCATCGACAATCATAACATCATTAAAAAATCCCTTGATTTCGAAGCGACGCTGTACTCCTTCGAAGCGGTTCAGAGAACGGGCAACGGTATCAAAGGGGATATCCAGGGCACTACTCACAGCAACCACCCCCAGAGCATTACGCACATTATGGCTACCGGAAGATTTTAATTCTATGCTTCCCAGAAAATGATCGGTTTCGATCACATCGAACCGGGTATGCGTTTCCTTAAATTTAATGTTCTCCGCTCTGAAACGGGCGCCTGGCTCCAAACCATATGTATAACACGACGGATAAAAATTGTTGAGTATTTCCCGAATATTCGGATCATCCCAGCAACAGGCAATCAGTCCATTATAGGGTACCTGATTGGCAAACCGGTTAAACGTATGTTTCAGATCATCAATATCCTTATAAATATCCAGATGGTCAGCCTCTATCGATGTTATGATGGCAATACGGGGATACAATGTTAGAAATGAGCGATCATATTCATCGGCTTCGCATAATATGTAGTCGCTTTTACCCAAACGGGCATTGGTTTTTAATTTTTGCAGCCGACCACCCACAATGATTGTGGGATCAAATCCGGCATCAATTAATACGTTGCCTAACATTGAGGAGGTCGTTGTTTTACCATGGGTACCGGCCACAGAAATGTTAAACTTGGGATTTACCAGCTGGGCTAACATCTCCGCCCGGCGCACAAGTGGTATACCTTTTTCTTTGGCGGCCTGTATTTCGGGATTATCCGGGGATACGGCACTACTGAACACGCAATAATCCACCGCATGGACATGCGTTCTGTCTTGTCCGATGTATATTTCTGCACCCTTTGATTGCAAATAGTCGGTTATTTCCGATTGCTGCCGGTCAGAGCCGCTGACCAGGTGCCCCTCGGCAAGTAATATTTCAGCAATCCCGCTCATTCCGATTCCGCCGATACCAATAAAATGGAATTTCTTTTTTTGTTCAAAAATATTCATTGATTCGTTTTCTCATCATTTTCCGGCGATTTATGTTCAATTTGTTCTATGATATCCTTAATTCCATCCAGCTCCGCTATATAATCGATAATTCGGTTTGCACTGTCCCCATGGTGCAGTTTACCCATACTTTCCCTCATACGTTGCACAAGATGCTCATTATAAGCCAGATTATGGACACAGGTTTGTAAATTTTCATTCAAGTTGACGTCGTCATCGGCAATTAAGCCCCCACCCTTTTCCGTTATGGCCCTGGCGTTTTTATATTGATGATTGGCCGCAGCATGCGCCAGAGGCACAAAAATCGCCGGCAATCCCGCTGCAGCCAATTCGGAAATGGTCATCGCGCCAGCTCTGCATACAGCAAATTCAGAAATGGTATAAGCCTTATTCATGTGCTCGATAAACGGAAGTACTGTAGCATCAATATTGAGGCTTTTAACTCTGTCACGATAATCTGCCCATTGTCTTTTTCCCGTTTGCCACAACAAGTGAAATTGATCCGGCCATTGCTTATGCTCCAACATAGACCAAATTCCCCGATTAATACTGGCAGCACCCTGGCTTCCGCCAAAAACCAATATGATCTTTTTTTGTGAACTAATATGGAATTGGTTTCTTATTTGTTGAGTGGTCTCCGTTACAGGTTCCAGATTTACCGGATTGCCGGTTAAAACCGCCTTGGTGAGCGGATGCAAATGATTTGCCGCCCGCTCATAGGCTAAAAACACAGCGGCTGCCTTTTTGGCCAGAAGCCGGGTTGTAATGCCCGGAAAACTATTTTGCTCCTGTATCACAACCGGGACATTTTTTGCAAGAGCACTGCGTAGTGCGGGCCCCATCACATATCCCCCCGTCCCAATCGCTACGTGTGGCGCAAATGATTTTATAATTTTATGGCACATCCATTGACTGCGCATCACATTAATGGGAAACATTATATTTTTCAAGGTTAAACGACGGTGCAATCCTGTAACCGGTATCAGTCGAATGGCATAACCAGCCTTTGGTATTTTTTCACTTTCAATACCACGCCGGGCCCCAACAAACAATAATTCGCTGGGCCAGCGTTTTTCTATGGCTCTGGCCAAATTTAAAGCGGGAAAAACATGTCCACCGGTTCCACCACCGGCAATCAGTACTTTCAATCGCATTTTTGTATCAATCTGCTGTTAACACTTTTCTGTACATTTGCTCCCTTCGCTGTCGATAGCTTGAACTTTTTTTGCTGTCGACAGCCGTTTCCGTCTGACGGGAAATATTTAATAAAATACCCACACCTATTCCCACAAAAAGAAGATGCGAACCCCCGTAACTCAGAAAAGGCATCGGTAAACCGGTAGGTGGCAACAGAATACTAACCACACTGGCATTAATAATTCCGTAATAAACAATGTTCAACGTTATTCCAATTGCCAGAAATTTACCAAACGCATTGTCGGTTTTGCGGGCGATATGAAATCCGCGATACATTAACACAAAAAAGCAGATCATAACCACAGAAGTGCCCAACAATCCCAGTTCTTCCCCAATTATGGAAAATATAAAATCGGTATGGGAGTCGGGTAAAAATTGTAGTTTTTGTCTGCTGTTTCCCAGGCCGTGACCAAGCCATCCCCCGCGGCCGAGACCGATTAAGGATTGTTTGATCTGATAACTTGCCTGCATTGGATCGTTTAGACCGGCTAACCAAATTTTTATCCGCTCAGCCTGATATCCGCCGCGCATAATGGTAAATATAACCACCGGCAATAATGCTAATATGAACGAGAGAATATATTTCAACCGAAGCGGACTGATGAATAACATGGATCCTGCAATCAACGCCAACAACATGGATGTACTAAAGTCGGGCTGAACGATTATTAACCCAATGATCAAACCCAATATCAATATTAATGGAAACAGGTGTTCCTTCACATTATTGATTTCTTTCTTAGTTTCCGCCAGAAACGAAGCCAGATAAATTACAACGGCAATTTTGGCTAACTCCGATGGTTGAAAATTGATGCCCAAAACTGAATACCACCGGGTCGCTCCATTCCTTGTGATCCCCAATGCAAATACGCCCGCCAGTAAAATAATGG
>WJIP01000033.1 GCA_014730185.1 Caldithrix sp.
AATACCGGTGGTCATCCTGACCACTTCGCAGGCGGAAGAGGATATCGCCCGGTCCTATCAGTTGCATGCCAATTGTTATATCACAAAACCGGTGGACTTCGATCAATTCATCAAGGTTGTACGAACGGTAGAGGATTTCTGGTTTACTGTAGTAAAATTACCTAAAAATAATTAGTATAAATCAAGGTATATTTTATGGTTAAAACAACGAACATTTTACTCATTGAAGATAATCCCGCCGATGCCCGCTTACTGCAGGAACATCTGAATGATTTACCCGATTTTGTATTTGAACTGGATCATGTCAGTAAATTGCAGGAAGGCCGGCAGATTATGGCCGCTAATACTTATCATATAGTATTGCTTGATCTCACCCTACCCGATAGCCAGGGAATCAACACCGTAAAACAGGTTGTGACGGAAGGCCTGTGCATGCCGGTGGTTGTATTATCTGGTGTGGCCGATGAGGAGCTGGCTGTTCAGGCCGTAAAGGAAGGAGCCCAGGATTATCTGGTAAAGGGCGAATACGACAGACGTTTGCTCAAACGTACCATTCATTATGCCATTGAGCGTAATGAAATTGATTATCAGCTGAGGCAAACTCAAACAAAATTACAACGCGCCTTAAGTGAACTCAAAGAAAAACAAAATAAAATTTTGGAATTTGAAAAATTAAAATCCGTGCAGGAACTGGCCGGAGCAATAGCTCATGAATTTGCGCAACCCCTGCAGGTGCTATCCAATACACTTGCTCTGATGGATAACGGGCAAGTGCCATCGAAATTTATTGAAAGGTGCCAGCGAAGTATATCAAAAATCCATGAGTTAACCGCAAATCTACAAAACATCACGGAATTAAAGAATAAAGATTATCTTGATACAAAAATAATTGATATCCGTCACTCAATGGAAGCATAAGGACATTAATACAATTTTTCAGGTGAGATGCCCATGGAAGTTTTGCAATTAAAAATTTTACTGGTGGAAGACAATCCGGGCGATGTCCGGCTCCTCAAGGAATTATGCAAAGATGCCAAAAATCTTGATGTGCGTTTTGAAGAGGCCAGTTTACTGGCAGAAGCTCTGGATTTAATATCCCAATCGAAATATGATTTGATTATTATGGATTTAGGGCTACCGGATAGCCAGGGATTATCGACGCTCAACGCTATGTTCCCGCATACGGAGGACACGCCGATCATTGTATTAACGGGTCTTGATGACGAAACAACGGCTTTCAACGCTGTAAAGAATGGCGCTCAGGATTATCTTACCAAAGAGGATATTTCACCGCAGCTTATCAATAAGAGTATTCGATACGCCATACAGCGCAATCAATCCAAAAAAATCCTCAAAGAAAGCTGGCGTTCGCTGGACACCCTTTTGGGGAATTTACCAGGCATGGCATACAGAATCCGTTATGATGATCATGAAACTGTAGAATTCATAAGTGCGGGTTGTATGGAATTAACGGGGTACTCTGTACAGGAATTGCAAAACAATTCAGCACTGGCGCTTGAGGATTTGATTTTAAAAAACGATCGTCCATCGATCAAAAGTCTTCTCAACAAGACACGCCGTTCACATCAACAATATCAGTTAAATTATCGGTTGAAAACCCGGCAGGGACAGATTAAATGGATGTGGGAACAGGGTACCTGGATATATGCAGAAAATAATAGTGATGCAATAGCCCGGGAAGGTTTTATAACCGATATCACCCACCGGAAAAAAACCGAGCAAGCTTTACGGGAAAGCGAACATTTCGCCCATTCCACTTTAAATGCCTTAAGTTCGAACATTGCCATTTTAGATAAAAATGGAGTTATCATTAATGTGAATAAGGCCTGGAAAAAATTTGCCGAACAAAATAATTCGAAAAATGTATTTATCGGAGATAATTATTTAGCCATTACCGATCGGGCTGCTGCGCAAGGAGACCGATATGCCCTGAAGGCCGCCAAAGGATTAAAGAGCGTAATGAATAGAAAGCAAAACGAATTTACGTTAGAATATCCGTGTCACAGTCCCAGTAAGAAACGTTGGTTCACTTTACGAGCCACACCTTTCCTGGAAACAGGCGGGGCGGAAATTGTGATAGCGCATACCGAAATCACCGCCCGTAAACTGGCTGAAGAATCATTACATAAAAGCGAACAGAGATATCGCCTATTAGCGGAGAATTCAATTGATTGTATATGGCAGATGGACTTATCGCTAAAATTTACGTATGCCAGTCCATCGATTTATGACTTAACCGGTTATACACAGGATGAATTCGTTGGCACACGTCTCTATCAACATTGCTCCAGAAAAGAGTTTTTGAAGATGGCCCGGGTAGCGGTGAAAGTGATGAAAAATTTTAAAACGAAAGAAAAAGCCTCTATTATAGCCTTCATAAAGCGGAAGGACGGAACCGAAATACCTGTGGAGATTAACGGGCGGGTGATTCTTAATGACAAAGGCAAACCCACAGCCTATCAGGGAACAACCCGTAATATAAGTGCAAGGTTACAATCTCAACGGGCGCTGCAGGAAAGCGAAGAGCGCTTTCGCGGTGTTTATGAAAACGCAGCGGTCGGCCTGTATCGTACAACTCCGGACGGGCAAATTGAAATGGCCAATCCCGCTCTGGTTAAATTACTGGAGTATGATTCCGAACAGGACTTGAAAAAACGCAATCTTGAAAAGGAAGGATTCGATAGTATTGAACGACGCCGACAATTTAAAAGCATACTCCAGGAAAAGGGCACGATTAACAGCGTTGAGGCGGTCTGGAAAACAAAGTATGGCAAAATGATCCATATTCTTGAAAGCGCACGGGCGGTCCAAGATGAAGAGGGCAATG
>WJIP01000349.1 GCA_014730185.1 Caldithrix sp.
ATATCCACCCCAATGGAACGGCTGTAGGATTCATCCCATGCGAAATCATTAATCGTAGCTTCGAATGCCCGGTCAAAATTTAAACCGATCAATTGACCTTTGGCGTTCAGCACGGGGCTTCCGGAGTTACCGCCCGTAGTATCCATACTGTAAAGAATACATACCGGTAATCCCTCCGGATCATCGCTTTTATACTTTCCGAACCGCTTTTGATCGTACAATGTTTTTAACCGGTCCGGGGCATTAAAGGGTTTTTGGCCGGTATTTTTCTCCATAACACCTTTAAGGGTTGTAATCGGTTCGTAATATACGGCATCGGACGGGGAATAGCCCCGAATTTTTCCGTAGGTTAACCGCAGCGTACCGTTGGCATCAGGTACAAAATCTTTCTTTAAAAACGCTTTTTTCATATTGACCAGCTGAGCGGACAGGGTGGTCATTTGTCCTGACCAGTGATCCCGTTTGCCCTTCAATTTTTCATATTCCGCATTAAGGGCCAGCATCCAATTGACAAAGGGGTTCTTGAGTTCAGCAAGGGTATCCGGAGGTAAAGCCAGATGGTTCATCAGATAATCTTCTTGGAAGAAACGGTCGTATTCATAGGCTTCTTCAACTTTTTTCCGGGCGGTTTGCATACCGCTATCAAGCGCAAAAAGGCTGTCTAAAACAGTAATCCTCTGATCGTCCGGCAGATTAGCGGCTTTTTGCAAAAGTTTCAGCAATACCGCTTGATCCACCTTTTCGTTATAGCGCCCCAATCTGGATTTTATGTAAATCTTGGTACGATCGAAATTGCGGTCCATATAAGCCCATTCCCGGTCCAGATCATCTTTTTGCCGTTCAATGGCGGACTTATGAATATGATTGGCAAAATACAAGGCATACACGCTGCGTCGCAGGTAGTCCAGAATTAAGTCATGCTCCAATGAAGCCCGTCTATCTTCATAAATCTGTTCAATACTTGAAAGAACATCCCCATATTGGTGGTTAAGTTGGTCATTCTGTTCAACGAAGTTCTGTAATTTCTTTTCCTGCTGCCGGCGTTTCTGCACAAGGTTAAGCTCCCTCATACCTTTTAGTTTGCCCCGATAGTTTTTTTCAGTATTAGCCAGACTTTTGATCCGACTGTCCAGTTTGAGCGCCATATCCTTATTACTATCTACATTTTGCATCAGATTGATCTGCCATTGATACCAATCCTTTACAAACGGCATATACTTATCCTGCAGATAGCCCAGAAAATATGAACTGCGATGCCGGTAAGTACGGCCGGGATAGCCCAGCATGAAAGCAAATTCGTTTTTTTGTACTCCATCGGGATTAATTTGCAAAAATGTTTCCGGCTGATAAGGCACATTGGCAGAATCGAATGGCGCCGGCCGGCCATCCGGTCCCACATATGCGCGCATCAGCGAAAAATCAGCGTTGTGTCGCGGCCATTCCCAGTTATCGATATCACCACCGAAATTACCGATGGATTGGGGCGGGGCATAAACCAGGCGCACATCTTTCAAATAAGTATACAGAAATAGAACGTACGATTTGCCGGTGAACATTTCCGCCACGCTAGCACGTTTACCCGGATAATCCTCTTCCGCCTGTACTTCGATGGATTTCATTTTCTTTTCGATAGCAGACCGTCGTTGGGCGGCAGTCATAGTGTCGTGTACAGCACCAAGGACATCATCGGACACATCCCGATACGATTCCGTTATACGGACCGTGTACCCGGCCGCCGGTATTTCTTCGGCAAGACTTTCCGACCGAAAGCCGTCCTGCAGATAATCGTTGCGGCTGCTGCTGGCTTCCTGAATGGCCCGGTAAGCACAATGATGATTGGTCAATATCAGTCCTTTATCGGAAACGAACGAGCCAGTGCAACCGCTTAAATTGACAATGGCATCGATCAGACTGACTTCACCTTCATTAAAAATATCTTTTGCTGATAGTTGCATACCTTCTTTGCGCAAATCGAGCTTATCAATTTCACTTAAGGGATACATCCCTTCTTCGGATAGAGATAAAGAAACCGAAAAAATAAAAAACCAAGTCAGCAATGGAATAATTGTTCTCATAATCAAAGACCTTACGTTGGTTGAACCCTTCTATAAATATTATAAATTAAAAGAAAACCGGGATACTTACAAATACAATCATTCAATCGGATATTTAGACAAAGGCTCCCTCGTCAGTGATTCAATTGATCTGGTAAAATCCAGCTACAGGTATTGTTATTGACTATCAGATTAAATTTGATTAGTATTATGTGATAGGATATTTGATTTGCAGAACAGTCAATACATATAAGAATAATAAGGAGATTAAAACATGATTAGCAAAACCATGGAAAAAGCTATTAACGAACAAATTAACAAAGAACTGTACTCCGAATATTACTATCTGGCGATGGCGGCTTATTGTGAATCCATAGACTTACCGGGCTTTGCCAGCTGGATGGTAATGCAGGCCCAGGAGGAACGCGTGCACGCCATGCGTTTGTATAATTTTGTGCATGACCGGGACGGACAGGTGGAGTTATTTGCCATCGATAAACCCCGCAAAGAATACGACTCTATTCTGGATGTGTTTGAGAACGTTCTGAAGCATGAGAAATTTGTTACCCAATCCATTAATGAATTGTATCAATTGGCGCTCAAGGAAAATGATTACCCGGCCCAGGTCGAGCTGCAATGGTTTATACAGGAACAGGTTGAAGAGGAAAAAACCGCTAACGACATTATTCAGCAGATTAAAATGGTTGGGGATCATTCAATGGCCCTGTTTATGCTCGATCAACAAATGGGGGAGCGCAACACAACCGATAATGGAGCGTAATTTAGAACAGCTCTTTAATTATGAAAAAAAAACCGGAGGTTTTGCCTCCGGTTTTCCTAATATTACCTGCCTGATTGTCTTTCCAGATATTTATAAAAATCACTTTCCGTAGACAGAATGAGCCAGTCATTATCTGTAAATGTTGTTTTGTATGTTTCCAAAGATTTCATGAAGGAATAAAATTCACGTGATTTGGCGCTTCGGTTATAGGCCCTGGCGTAAATGGTTGTGGCCTCCGCATCGGCTTTACCTTTGATTTCTTCCGCTTTACGGTAGGCTTCCGACTGAATCTCCTTGAGGTCTCTCTCTTTATTTCCCAGAATCTTCGAGGCTTCGCCCTGCCCTTCAGAACGATATTTATCCGCAATACGTTTTCGTTCTGTAATCATGCGGTCATATATTTTCTGCTGGACTTCATCCACATAATTAATACGTTTAAAACGTAAATCGAGCAACTCAATACCAAGTTCCCGGGTCACTGTGCTTGACTTATTTAAAATTTGGCGGGTAATACTATCCCGACCGATTTTAATGGTAGGAAATACTTCACCAAGATCATCAGCACTTTCCACAGTATCCAGTACTGCTTCCGGTGTTCGGTTGTTACTGCGTACAATTTCCACCAATTCATGGTTGGCAATGGCATTACGGGTTTCACCGTCAAGAATATCGTCCAAACGGGCCTGAGCGCCCCGTTCATCGCGCACCCTCTGGAAAAATAACAATGGATCTGAGATGCGCCAGCGGGCATAGGTATCTACCCAGATAAAACGCTTATCACTGGTTGGCACCTGATTCGCGTCGCCATCCCATTCCAGGAATCGTTTTTCAAAAACGTGGGCATCCTGGATGATGGGTAATTTAAAATGAATACCCGGTTCTGTGATGGGATCACCCACCGGATCACCAAACTGGGTAATAACTACTTGTTGCATCTCATTGACGATAAAAGCGGACGAGAAGAAGATTATCAATACAACGACACCTACTATTGCTAAAATCAGTTTATTTCGATTCATTTTTCAGCCCTCCCGATTGAAAGTTAAACAGAGGCAGAATACCGGAGGCTTTATCATCGGTTACCAGTTTCTTGCCTACCTTATTGAGAATTTCATTGAGGGCTTCCAGATAGAGTCGTTTTTTGGTCACCTCTTCGGCTTTTCGATATTCATTGTAAAGCGCGTTAAAACGGGCGGCGTCACCTTTGGCATTATTGACCCTTTCAAGCGCATACCCACGGGCCTCCTCAATAACTTTTTGCGCTTCACCTTTGGCCCGGGGAATCACTTTGTTGTATTCAGAACGGGCCTGATTGATTAAACTTTCCTTTTCCTGTTGTGCTTCATTGACTTCGTTGAACGAGGGTTTGACCGGATCCGGCGGATTCACATCCTGTAATACGATTTGCTCCACCTTTATACCGGTTTGATAATCATCGCATAATTCCTGTATTTTCACCTCCACAGAACTGGCTATTTCCTGGCGGCCAACCGTCAAAACTTCATTGACCGTCCGGTCACCCACAATCAACCTAACCACAGCTTCATTAATATCCCGGAACGTTTGCTGGGCATTGCGGACTTTAAACAAATACTTAAAAGGATCGTTTATCCGATATTGAACAATCCATTCCACCTCGGCAGCATTCAGATCACCAGTGAGCATTAAAGATTCATCCTGAAAACGTGAAGATGAATACTGAGTACGCACTCCTGCCTGGGCGGTACGGAAGCCAAACTCCTGTTTGAGCTGCCGCTGAACAGGAACCTTGTACACCGATTCCACTCCGAAAGGAATTTTAAAATGCAATCCCGGGTTGGTCGTGCGTGAGTATTTACCAAAGCGCATTACCACACCCACTTCTTCCGGATTAACTGTGAACCAGCTGGAAAAGAGAAAAATGACAACGATGATGCCAACTACAATCCAGCGAATCATCTTACCGGAGATGTTCGGGGGTCTCAGGTCGTTTAAATTAAACTGCTGCGAACCTTGATTCATGAAAGAACCTCCTTTTACTGTTATTTAAGAAAGAGTTAGTCATTGTATTCCATGATTTATACGAAGATAAAGCTTCAGGCAATCAATAGAAAGTATAATTACTTTAAAATCAAAGGGGCGATCCACTTTTTATCTGCATCCCTGATGTTTGTAATCATTGTCATTTGATAGGCATTTTTTCACCAATAAAATTTTGTTTCAAACATAATCCCTTTTTACGCCTTAAACAAATCGATGTTAATTGTTGGTACGGTAACTTTCCAACCAGTCCAATATTTGAGCCGTGTGGCTCCTAGACTTAACATTATCAAAACGATGTAAAATAATACCTTGAGGATCTATCAAATAAGTAATCCGTTTGGCAAAAAAATAGCCCATCAAGCCCGATTTGGCTCCGTAAAGTTCAGATACTTGTTTATCAGTATCCGAAAGAAGTGTAAACGGTAAATCATGTTTCGATTTAAATTTTTGATGCGACTCCATATCATCATAACTGATCCCCAGAATTTTAAAACCCTTATGAGATAAGATTTCAAAATTATCTCTCAAATTGCAGACTTCCGCGATGCAACCCGGAGTGTCGTCCTTGGGATAAAAAAACAGAACCACCATATGACCTCGGTAATCGGATAATCGATGGTTTTTTCCCTGGGCATCTTTTAAAACAAAATCTGGTGCTTTTGAACCCGGTTCTATCACATCACCTCCATATAGCAAGTTAATAAGTATCAACGTAACTAAAATCTTATAAATTAGTTTCATTGCTCTACCTCAATGCTTTGTTTTATGAAATCTATTAAAGCAATTGTACTCCCAAAAATTCCAGTTGAACGGATATGATCTTAAAGTTAAAACTTTACTATAGTATATATTTTGCATTTGGATTGGATTTGAACTTTTTATAATAACTGAACGCCTGCAAAGGCACAAGGACCACATCGCATTCATACGGCGTCTAAACCTCCCCATTTGCTTAACAAAAGGTGGTTCTGAAATTATGGCTGCATTTTTGCCTTTATTTTCTGACAATAATACATACTGGAACCATATTCATCAAAATAATAACCTTCATAATTACAACAGGTTAAATCGATAATTTGGATTGGCACTCATGTTGCAGGGTTTTAAAGTTGCCAATTTTGAGTAATTGGTAAGGTAGTGGCAGAGCATTTTTATTTATGTTAGTAAAAACTTATTCTTTAGAGCAAAAAAAATTGATTAAAACAATACATCTGAAGGGAGTAAATTTTGGCTGATAAAGGCGAGCAACAAGTAAAGCAAACGGAAGAATTACCGATTATGCCCTTGCGTAATACGGTGGTATTTCCCAATCAGGTAATTCCCTTATCCGTCGGGCGCGAAAAATCTTTAAATCTGCTACACTCGCTGAACGAAGAAACAAAAGTCATCGGTTTGGTGGGTCAGCAGGATGGGCGCGTGGAAAACCCGGTGGTGGATGATTTATTCACCTGGGGCACAGCGGCCATGATTCTTAAAAAATTCAAAATGCCCGATGGCAGTGAACAGGTCATTGTTCAGGGAATGTACCGTTTCAAAATATTGGAAATGACTCAAGAAGATCCATTTTTCCAGGCATCCATTATGCAGGTTCCCGAAAGCTCTACTGATGATGTGGAAGTGGAAGCCCTTGTCACCACCATTAAAAATGTATTTCAAAATGTGGTTGATCATACCCCCTATCTTACAAATGAACACCGGGTTATGATTTTAAATACGGAGGAACCTTCTAAACTTGCCGATTTGGTAGCCGGTCAAATGAATTTTAATGTTTCTGACAAAGAGTCAGTATTGGAAATCATTGATGTAAAAGAACGGCTCAAAAAAGTCAATTATCTGTTAAATAAAGAGCTGCAAATTCTGGAATTGGGTTCCAAGATACAGAATGACGTGCAGGGCGAGTTAAATAAAACACAGCGTCACTATTATCTGCGCGAGCAATTGAAAGCCATCAAAAAAGAGCTGGGTGAGTATGAAGATGAAAATACGGAAATCGAGGAACTGCGTGAGAAACTGGCCAAAGCCAAACTGACCAAAGAAGCCCGTGAAGTAGCCGATAAACAACTGGATCGGTTATCCAGAATGTCACCTATGGCCAGCGAATACACAGTGACCCGCACCTATCTGGATTGGTTGCTGGAGATGCCCTGGAAAAAAAGTACCCGTGACCGCCTGGATATTAAAAAAGCCGAACAAATACTGGATGAAGATCATTACGGCTTGGAAAAAGTAAAAAAACGCATTCTGGAGTATCTGGCTATCCGGCAATTAAAATCCAACATGAAAGGCTCAATCTTATGTTTTGCCGGTCCGCCGGGAGTTGGTAAAACCAGTCTTG
>WJIP01000350.1 GCA_014730185.1 Caldithrix sp.
AACGTACAGCGGAGGCATTTGCCCGTAATCGCATGACCGTTGCCGGCGATCTGAGTCATGCCATTGCCTTTGTGCGCTGCCTCAATATTATAGAATGCGACCTGCTGCCTAATTTTCTGGCCAAACGGGCGGTCAAACGCTGTGCCCGTATCCACGAACCGGTTTACCGTCGGGCGGGCCATTGTCTCAAACTCTATCGCAAAATAATCATAGGATATTGATTGATGAGGATATAAATCGATGACCACATATTATGAATTTTACAATCCGGTGAAACTATTATCCGGGGAAATGGCTCTGGAACAGATAGGCCAAGAACTGCAATATTTGCAGGTGCAGCAACCATTACTCATTACCGATCCCGGTATCAGAGCCTCCGGTTTATTGGAAAAATGCCTGCGCATTTTGAGCCTGGCCGGTTGCCCGGTTGATACGATTTATGACCAAACGCCCACCGATTCATCACTTGCGGTGGTTAGTGAGATAGCGGAACAATATGATCGGGAGCAGTGCGACGGCCTGATCGCTCTCGGCGGGGGATCGGTAATGGATACGGCCAAAGGCGTGAATATTTTGGTTTCGGAGGGGGTAAGCGATTTGTTGCAATTTGCCGGGGCTCATGTTCTAAAGCGTCCGCTTAAGCCTCTTATCGCCGTACCGACGACCGCCGGAACCGGATCGGAAGTGACCGCTGTAGCCGTGATTCGGGATGAAGAACGCCGGCAAAAATTAGCGTTTGTCTCCCAATTTCTGCTGCCCCATCTGGCCGTTCTGGATTTACGTACAACCCTGAAGCTTCCGCCACAGATCACTGCCGCAACCGGTATGGATGCTTTAACCCATGCCGTGGAGGCGTTTACCTGCCTGGCCAAAAATCCGATGAGCGATGCTTACGCCACGGCGGCCATTGGATTAATCGGTAACCATCTCACATCGACCGTAAAAAAAAGCAGTGACAAGGCGGGGCGTATGGCTCTGGCTAATGCTGCCGCTATGTCGGGTATCGCTTTTTCCAATTCCATGGTGGGCATGGTGCACGCTCTGGGCCATGTGCTGGGCGCCCATTGTCATTTGCCGCACGGCCAGGCTATGAGTATTTTATTGCCCCATGTTCTGCATTATAATATGAATAAAGGACAGAAAAACTACGAAGCCTCGCTTTCGGAGCTGCTGGTATATTTGAAAGGAGCCGAACATTTTGCCGCCGTCTCTCCAGAGCAACGTCCGGCTCAAACCATCGATGCTATCCGGGAATTGAAAAATCAATTATACGAACTGTGCCGCTTACCCCGCACCTTATCGGAAACGGGCAAAGTAAAAAAAGACCAGTTGCAGGATATTGCCCGGGAAGCGGTCTATGAACCGTCGACCATTTACAATCCGGTGGAAATGGATGTTGAGGATGCTCTGCGGATTTTGCAGCAAGCATTCGACGATCATTAAACGTCAGAATATAAGGAAATGCATATGAATGAAACCATGACCGAAATGCGCAATCCGGTAACCGATGAACTTTTAGGGCAAACCCCACTGCACACTAAAGAGCATTTGATTGAAAAGGTGGGCAAAGCGAGACAGGCGCAATCCGAGTGGCAAAAAATCAGACCGGCAAAACGTGCGTCAGTAATTCGTAAAATTCGGAGTTACATCGTAGATCATGGCGATGAATTAGCTGAAAATATCCGAGATGATAATGGCAAATTGCTGATCGATGCCATGGCCACGGAGGTGATTCCGGCAGCGATGGCCGTGGATTATTATTGCAAGCAGGCGGCAAAGTTTTTGAAGGATAAAAGGATTCGCGGCAGCAGTATTTTATTTATCAATAAAAGCAGTAAAACCGTACGTGTTCCCTACGGTGTTGTGGGTATCATATCCCCGTGGAATTATCCTTTTGCCATTCCCTTCTCCGAAGTCATCATGGCCCTTCTGGCCGGCAACGGCGTAATTCTGAAAACAGCCACCGAAACGCAGAGCGTTGGTTGGGCGCTTAAAAAAGCCATTGATTCTTGCGGTCTGCCCCCAAACCTTTTTAGCATGGTCAATATGAAAGGCCGTGTAGCCGGCGACGCATTTTTGGATAGCGGCATTGACAAACTGTTTTTTACCGGGTCCGTGCCCGTGGGAAAATATCTGATGGGCAAGGCATCGGCGTCCCTTACACCGGTGTGTCTGGAGCTGGGCGGCAATGATCCCATGATTATTTGTGAAGATGCGGACCTGCGAAGGGCTGCCGGAGGCGCGGTTTGGGCCGGTTTATCCAACGCCGGTCAATCCTGCGGCGGCGTCGAGCGCATTTATGTGCACGAGAACGTCTATGATGAGTTTATGGCCATTTTGAAAGAAAACGTTGAAAATTTACGCGTCGGATATGAGAAAGGCTATTTTGATAGCGACATGGGCGCGATGACCACGGAAAAGCAGGTGCAATCCGTCAAAAAACAAGTGGATGACGCAGTGAATCAGGGCGCCGTTGTTTATACTCAATCGGCTGCGCCGCAGCATGCGCACTATTTGCCGGCCACCGTGTTAACCGAAGTTAATCATCAAATGACCGTAATGCGGGAGGAAACGTTTGGACCCGTGCTGGCGGTTATGAAATACCATTCCGTTGAAGAAGCCATCAATCTGGCTAACGATTCCGATTTGGGATTAACGGCCTCCGTTTGGTGCGGAAATATCAAAAAAGCCGAAGCTATTGGTCGGCAAATTAGAGCCGGCACCATCACCATTAATGACCATCTGATGAGCCATGGCCTTCCGGAAACGGCATGGGGTGGATTTAAACAGTCAGGCATCGGCCGGACCCATGGCAAGTTAGGCTTTGATGAGATGACCCAGCCGCAGATGATCGTTAAGGAACGGTTTTCGTTTATCCGTAAAAACCTATGGTGGCCGCCATACAACCGGATGGTTTATGATGGTTTGCGGGGCATCCTGTATGCGTTATACAGCCGCAATTTGCTTAAACGTCTGCAAGGATTACGATCATTAATGAAAACCGCATTACGGATGTTCAGGTATTGAATCTGCTTTTTGGGGCCTCCCTTAAATGGATAAGCCTGTGGTAAGCAGCCAGCGGAATCCGGTTGACAATATCCATTGATTATTGTGACCGAAACGATTACTGTAATGATCAGGAGCCCGGCGATACATGAACTTCATATATGATTGTATCCGGGACGACCAGTCGTAATGCATGCTGAAGCGATTAATGATATTGTATTGCACAGGAGGCCGAGGAAAGGTTTCTTTGGTTAGGGGGAACAGATCCGTAACCTGCGGTGATCCATATCTTCCGTAAACGGTTTCATTTTCAATCCAAAAAGGGAACAACGCCCAATACGACCATCGCAGTTTAAATTCTTCGCAGGATACGCATGGATAGCCCAGGCTGTAACCTCTGTAATGATAATTTTGCCAGGTAAATTTGGCTTGATAGGTGCGATTCCATACCCTGGTGTACGTAAAGGTCGTATTTAAGGCTTTTATGAATCGATCCGCAGTGCTCACGGAAAGATGCAGACCCAGGCGATCCGGATAACGGTCGCGATCGTCAACTCCCGGGTCATTATTAACGATAATATCATCGATTAAAAATTGGGTGAATAAATGGACCTTGTCTGCCGGCTGAAACCAAAAATCAACCGCCCACAGGCCGTTCATTTCCTTGCGATCATTGCGCTGCACGGGATAATAAAACTGCATGGGATTCAGGAATTCCAGTTCAATATCCTTGTCCGGCCCGCCATAGGTGGCCATTTCCGTAAAGGCTATTTGCATACGGTCGTTAATAATCCAGTCCAGGCGATGTCCAACCAGATATTTGCGGGCTTCGTGGATGAGGCTATCCGGATGCTTAAAACTGTAGCCGTCCATATCTTCCAGGCGACCAAATAAAAGAGACAGCTTCAGTCGGCTGTTATTATAGCTGAAACGAATGTGATCATACGTATATGGATTGTCCGAGAGAATCAAACTTTTAATAAAAGGCGGTCCCCAGTTACGCGAAGTACGCCCAATGAAAAAGGAAAAATGTTGGTTGTGAATATCCATGTAGGCATCGTTGACCCGGCCAAATAACCAGTGATCCGCTTCGGACAGATCTCCGGCAAACAGAGGATCGGATTTATAATCCTGATCAACAGTGGTTCGGTTTACGAAGGTAATATGCTCATCGGCATACACGACTCCCCCGTCAAACCGGTAGCGATTGTAAATGGTGTTGTCCGACATCAGGCGGTCTTCAAGCATTAAAAATAAAACCGTTTTTTGAGGTTGGTAATAATGCTTCCAATGTTTTACAAGGTATCCTGCTACTTCATGGTTAAGATGCATCTTTAGTGAAGATAGATTATAAGGTTGATTAAAAATATAACGGGTCCTCAAATGATCGGCATTGAAAAGATACTCCATGTAGGGTCGATTGAATGATCGAAATGGAACGTTCTGTTGCAGCTTCTGACCAACCCCCCGGCCAATCAGCAAAACAAAAATAATTAAAAGTATAATGTTTTTTACCATGTTCAACCCGCACAATGTCTATAATACATTATGTTCATTTTACTAAATCAAGTTCAGAATATCTAATTTTTATGAACCGTTACATATTGATTAAGTTCTGCTTGTGTTCCCGAATCATTTGACTCAAAAAAAACCGGGGGTGAACGGTCATCATAGCTAACAAATCAAAAATTTCGCAGGTCAATAAAAGGTCTGGAATACCCCTTTTCTGTGGAAAAAAACTCGTTTGTGAATGATTTTTGTTGATGTCATCCGGATGGAATTGTGCAGTAAAACGGTTGATCATCCCTGTGATGTGCGGGCCCCATATACGACTGAGAAGTTTATTGACTACGGGCATTTCTGAAGATGATATTAAAAAAGGCTTTGAAGAAATATTTAA
>WJIP01000034.1 GCA_014730185.1 Caldithrix sp.
ATGGCAAACATCATAAAAAATACCATTAAAAGAGCTAATAACTTCTTCATACGAATCTCTCCTTAAAAATTAATTAATACATGTTGAATTCAATTATTTTCGTTAATTTCTATTATTCCCAACCATCCGGTAAATGACCATCTACAACAACCGATTCATTAGCTTTCTTCTCATCTTCATCCACATCATCGGCAAACAGATAATATTTTAAGTTTTCCCGATTTCCGAAACCTTCTTTGGTATGACAACTTTCCCAGCATTGTACACCACCGCTGGTATCGGTGCGGGCCGTATATTTACGGATGGAATGTGGTGTGGTATATTTCCATGTGGGATAATCATCATAAGCCGGCAAATCTGCTGAAGCCGGCCCCCAGTTTTCGTAGCTATCGCGGTCTATAGGAATACGCCGCAAGGTCGCAAACTTATGACGGAATCTACCTGACTCGGTTTTACGCGGATTTAAACCGATTTTAAAATTCTCCGTAACGGTGTAATTCGGATCGGTTTGCCACTGACCTTCCACATGGCAGGATGTACAGTTATTGTAAGGTTGAGAATGGCACACATAACAGGACATATCATCAAAATGGGTTGAATGATAAGTGTTCGCCGTAGACAAATCTTCGGTATGACAGCCATCCTCACAGGAAGGCAGCAATTCATACTCATAGCGATCTTTGTTTTGCGGTGCCGCACTGTGCATTTCAGTTTGATCATGGCAGTTCATGCAGGTAAAGCCCATTTCGGCATGCACATCTTCCGGACGCGGCGGGAAGATATCATAATCACCTTCAAAGTCATGCCCCACACGGGTACCGTGACAAGCGGTACAATTATTTTCCTGATCCGGGGTTTTAAAAAAACGATGGTATTTAAACTTAGGAAAACCGCCGCCGGCACTGTTGGGTACGGCAATATGGCAATCACCGCAAGTAGCATGACAATCAGTACACTCCGAGGCAAAACCGTCTTTGGTACTTTGTGGGCACTGCTCAAACTCATCCACACCGGAGCGTAACGCCAACCATTTTTTATAGCCCCATTGCTGCAGATGGAGGCTGTTCTTAAAAGACCCGGCTATGGATTCGTGACAATCACTTTCACCGCAGGTGTTTTTACCATTATTGAGAATCTCGGAGGGATCCAAAACCAACCCCTCGTGCGCCACTTCCATATTATTGGGCGCCTTATTGTTACCCTCATGGCAATCCACGCAAGATAAATACTTAAGATGTTCATCCAAATCTTCTATGGTTTGACTACCAGCCAGACGGATATAAACTTTTTCCCAGGGCTCCAACTGAGCCACCTCACCGCCTCAGCCAACGGCGCCGCCGCCCTCGCCTCCTTCTTCCTCTTTAGCCAAGGCTTTCAGCCGATCCTCGTTCGTATGGCAATAAATACAGCCATCATCCCCTTCATAGGCATTGGTAACCGTCTCTTCTTCTTCAAGAAACTGAGTACAGCTCATAACCAATGCAAAGATGAACAGTATTGAAAATATTTTCTTCATAGATCAACCACCATATATTGAATTGTGAAAAATTTATTATAAGGATTACAAATGTTATGCCAACATAAAAATGGGCTGATATTGGCTTTTAGATACCTATTTGCATGCTTAAAATAAGGGCCGGCCGAGTCAGGTTTTGAAACATTATGTTTCATATTCTACATTTTCTGCGGTTAAGTCATTTATTTTCTTGTAATAAGATTTTTTTTGAAACATTGTGTTTCACATTGATCCTGCGGAACATTATTTTGAAACAAAATTCTGTACATTTTGATGATTTGTTTCTTTGGTAATGATTTTCTCAAAATTAACAATGTTTACCTTCACTTTTATATTTGATAAGAAAAGTGCTATTTTTTCTCTTCTACTTTTTTCAGAACCGATCCGTATATATATAAAGGTGATGTTGATATGACCTGGTCGATATGCCATTAATAAAATGAAATTTTACAGATTATAAATAAACTTCATGTATAATCCGCTCATAACTAACAGACTATTCGTTCCAAATACCAATATTTAGAATACATTAAGTAAAATTAATTAATCCGTTTATTCAATAGATTCTATGATGAAATAGAATTACCTGGTTCATTACTTTTATTTAAATATAATCTGATGGACAGACCCTAAATAATTTCTCTTATAAACCGTAAATGTGTAATGAAATGAGCAAATTTCATTTCTTTTTGAACTTGAGTTTTCGTTTTACATAAGGCATGAATTTTGCATATCTTTTTATCTTATATAACGGTAAAAATCAGTATTTTGGTTTTATGAAAGAGAAAAAGCAATTGGTTAGTTTTCTTTTTTCTTGTGAAAATTTTAATTTATTGAACTGTAGAGGTTAGCTATGGGTAAACAATCCCGTCGTGATTTTCTAAAAACCAGTGGATTAATTGGTGCCGGACTATCCGGCTTGTCCAGTAAAAAAGCCCATTCCGGTGTCAAAAAAATAATTGCCGACGACCGCATGGGTGTCCTTGTAGATACTACACTCTGTATCGGCTGCCGGCGTTGTGAATATGCCTGCAAAGGTGCACACGATATTGATCCCGGACGTATTGAACAGTATGATGATCGTTCTGTCTTCAAAGAAATGCGCCGCCCGCAGTATAATGCTTACACGGTGGTAAATGAATACACCGATCCGGAAAATCCGGATAATCCCTCGAATGTGAAGGTACAGTGTATGCACTGCGATCATCCCGCCTGCCTGTCGGCCTGTATTGTCGGAGCTTTTTCCAAAGAAGAAAACGGTGCTGTAATCTGGGATGAAGGCAAATGTATAGGTTGTCGTTATTGTATGATTGCCTGTCCGTTTCAAATCCCTCAATTTGAATACCATAAGGCCCTGGAGCCGGAAATCCGTAAATGTGATTTATGCTGGGAAAGCCGCACCAAAGACGGCGGTGTACCGGCCTGCGTTGAGATATGTCCTATGGAAGCATTGGTTTACGGCAAGCGTTATGAATTGCTGCAATTAGCCCATGAGCGCATTGAAAAAAATCCGGAGCGTTATCTGGATCATGTGTACGGGGAGAATGAAGTGGGTGGTACTTCCTGGCTTTATCTGGCAGCTCAGGATTTTACCAAGCTGGACTTTCCGCAATTAAGCGATGAACCGGCCCCCGGCGCTTCCGAAAAATTACAACATGCAATTTTTTCCTATTTTATCCCTCCCGCTTCTCTGTTTGCCCTTTTAGGCGGAATTATGTGGATCAATCGAAAACAAAATACGACCGAAGAAGAATAGGAGCCTGCCCATGTCCGAATTATCCGAACCAAGACCGGTTAATCATAAATTTTTAACGCCTGGTGTTATCGTATTATTAATTCTGGCCGCCAATGGCCTGATTTGGGTATTCCTTAGATTTATACTCGGTATCGGTGCCGTTACTAATCTAAACAATGAATTTCCCTGGGGCATCTGGATCGGTATTGATGTGGCCGCCGGAGTCGCTCTCGCCGCCGGAGGCTTCACCACATCCGCTCTGGCGCATATTTTTCACCGGGAGCATTTTCATGATATCGTTCGCCCCGCACTTTTAACCGCAATGCTGGGCTATACTTTTGTTGCCCTTGGTGTATTTATTGACCTAGGCCGCTATTACAGTATCTGGCACATGTTTATTTACTGGAACGGTAACTCCGTGTTGTTCGAAGTTGGTGTCTGTGTTCTAACCTATGTTACGGTGTTGTATATAGAATTTATACCAATCGTAACCGAACGTTTTGTGGGCCGTGTAGACTTACCCGGCTTATGGGCTCGTTTTAACCGCGCGCTGGATAAAGTATTGCGATTCCTGGACCGTAACATCAACCGGGCCATGTTTTTCTTTATTATTGCCGGCGTGGTATTATCCTGCCTGCATCAAAGTTCATTGGGAACACTGATGATGATTGCCGGGCAAAAAATTCATCCTTTGTGGCAATCGCCTATATCACCTTTACTGTTTTTGATCTCGGCCATTTCTGTCGGCTTTCCCATGGTAATTATGGAATCAATTATTTCTCACCGCTCATTTGGTTTGAAGGATGAAATGGATGTGCTTTCCAGTCTGGCCAGATTTATTGGCCCGCTTTTAGGCGTTTATCTGGCATTTAAAATGGGCGATATGGTTATCCGCGAAACATTTGTCTATTTAACGGAATTCACCCTGGAAAGCGTTCTATGGATTATCGAAGTATTAATTGGTGTGATTATCCCTTTGCGCATGTTTTTATGGGATAAGGTCCTGCAATCCAAACCATTGATTTTTGCCGCTTCTTTAATGGTTATCTTTGGCGTATTTCTCAATCGGTTCAATGTGTTCATCGTCGCTTATACACCCTCTTACATGACGACAAAATACTGGCCTTCTATTGGTGAAATTTCCGTTACCCTGGGATTCATCGCTATAGAAGTGCTTCTGTATCGTATTTTTGTAATGATTTTTCCGGTCATTGCTCAACCAATGCGGCGCCCGCAAGTAAAAACCAAGTATGCAATTCGAGGAATTATACGATGAAACCACTTCTGATCATTACATTCATCACTCTTGTTTCGGCATCATTATGGGGACAAACCACTAAACATCATGCCAGTATGCCCATAAAATGTTCCAAATGCCATACATGCAATAATCCAACCTATCTGGATCCCTGCCTGAAGGTATGCCCCGATTTTAAAAGAGCGGGAGTCAGCGTTCGGCACACAGCGGATGAAGCGCCTGAAATCATTAAAATTGATACACTGGCCAATGTCTATCAAGCCAGTATATTTACCCATAAACTACATGCGGAAATGTCGGCCATGTCCGGTGGCTGTTCACTGTGCCATCATCACAATCCGCCGGGACCAATATTGCAATGTAGCGATTGTCATCAGGCAAAAATTTTGCGTGATGATTTAACCAAACCCGGTCTGAAAGGTGCTTACCACCAACAGTGCTTGAATTGTCACAAAAGCTGGAGTCATGCCAACAACTGTGAAGTTTGCCATGCCCGTCAGACCGATGCTGAGCAAACCGCCTCCACAGCCGACAAAGAGGCTTTTAAGGGAAAAGAACATCCGGAAGTCACTGAACCGGAAAAAAAAGTATACCAAACCGGATTTGAATCGCTCCCAGTGGTTACATTTTATCACGACGATCATGCCCATCGTTTTGGGTATGAATGTGTGGATTGCCATAAAAATGAAAGCTGTCGACGCTGCCATGATACCCTAGCCAAACCCTCCGAATTTAAGGAAGATGTTCATGAACCCTGTATGGCTTGTCACGCAGAGGCCGTTGAGAACAAATGTACGGTATGTCATGCTAAAACCGAACAGGGTCGATTTGAACATGCCAATGTGGGATGGCCTTTGGAATCCTACCACCAAACGTTACATTGCCAGAGTTGCCATGGGGTGGATAAAACGTTTAATAAATTGAATAGTAATTGTAAATCATGCCACAAAGACTGGACGCCGGACAACTTCAATCATACGGTGACCGGCTTACGTCTGGATGAAGTGCATGCCTCATTCGATTGTAAATTGTGCCATGAAAACCGTGCTTTTTCCGAAAACGCCAGTTGTTCAAATTGTCACGAAGGCTATACGTATCCGGCTCAAAAGCCGGGAAATTGATCGTTTATCATTATAAGATATGAACTAAAAAAGAGAATCGTCGGAATTTTAGAATAAGGAAAATGGAACACCCAGTCCACGGCATCTAAATAAACAAATGCCTCAACTCGGTGTATTCAATTTTAGTTAAGCTTATGTTTAATAAAATCGGTTTGAAGTTAATTATTGCCGCAGGGACGGCAATCATCATTATTATCGGTATTTATGCTTATGTAAATATCGCCTCCCAGAAAAATATTTTACTGGAGGAAGTTAAACGCCATTCGCAGCAGTTAAGCGAAACTATAATTAATAGTACCCAGTATTCGATGCTGGCTAATCGACGCCAGGATACGCATAATATCATCACCAGTATTTCACAGGAAAAATGTATCCGGGATATTCGGGTACTGAACAAAGAAGGACGAATCATCTATTCGTCCGATTCCAGCATAATCGGTCACATGGTCGACCGCAAAGCGGAGGCCTGCTACACCTGCCACGCAACCAACGAACCTTTGCACCGGCTTGATTTCGAAGATCGTACACGTATCTTTCGCCCGCACGCAGACTCCAACAGGGTTTTCGGTACCATTACAGCCATATACAATCAGCCATCTTGCTACCAGGCCAGTTGTCATGCGCACTCATCGGAACAAACCGTTTTGGGAGTCCTTGATCTGACCGTTTGCTTAGAACCCATCGATGCTACCATACAGGAAGCAAAAATTAAAGTCGCCATTTTTGCCATTATCGCCATATTCGGATTGGCCGGTGTTATCAGCATAGTAGTGCGTCTACTGATATCCAAACCCATCAATAATCTGGTAAACGCTACCAATGAGGTTGCTGCCGGCAATCTTAATTACCATATCAAAGACCTCAAAAAGGATGAGCTGGGCCAACTGGGCAGTTCATTCAATAATATGACCAAGAAATTATCCGAAGCCCGAATGCAATTATTTCAATCGGATAAAATGGCATCCTTAGGTCGGTTAGCTGCGGGTGTGGCTCATGAGATCAATAACCCGTTAACCGGTATTTTAACCTATTCCAGCTTCCTGCTTAAACGAACAAAAAACTACCCCGAATTGGAAGATGATTTACAGGTTATTGTCAGGGAGACCAAGCGCAGCCGGGAAATCGTAAAAGGATTGCTCGATTTCGCCCGTCAGTCTGTTCCCAAAAAGAAAGAAGTGATCATTAATGACATCATCAATAAGGCCAAAGAAGTGATTGAAAACCAGCTAACCATTAATCAGATCAAATTAGATTTACAGCTTCGGGAAAAATTACCACCGGCCAAAGTGGATGCCAATCAGATGCAACAGGTTTTCATTAATATGATAGTTAACGCCATCCATGCCATTAATCATGATCACGGTAAAATTACCATCGTCACAGACCTGACCGATTTAGTTCCCCGGGGCATTGCCCAAATCAAACACGCGGTTTGCCCCAAAGGTCATGATTTAATGGATCATTCTCAAAAAATAGGTGCTTTACCCAGTATTAAATTACATGTTCGCAAAAATAAACAGGAACGCGATATCTACCTGGATGCAGTTTACGGTAAAAATCGCCACCAATATGGTATCAAGCCGGAGCGCAAAAGCGATTTTGAAATCTTTTGTCCAAAATGCGATATGTCCTTATTAGAGGATTATAATAATTGCCCGCAATGCGAAGCACCCATCTACTCTATAGAAATTCCGGGGAAGGGTATGCTGCGCGGTTGCCTAATGGAGGATTGCAAGTGGCAATACTGGGACGAGATTGAAAAAGAGGGCAAAAAACCTTTCATCGAAATAAAAATCCGTGACAACGGGACCGGCATCCCCGATGAAAATCTGGATAAAATTTTCGAACCCTTTTTCACCACCAAAGGACAAAAGGGCACCGGTCTGGGCCTGGCGGTTATTTGGGGTATCCTGGACAATCATGAAGGCAATATCAGTGTATCGAGCACGGTAGGCGAGGGTACGGAATTTACGCTGCGTTTACCGGCTGTTTTATCATAGAAGTGGGTTAGCGTCTTGTATTCGTTCATTTTTCAATTAAATTAAACGAACAAACAGCAATCGAATGATTGATTGGAAAAAACATGCAAAAGCTTATGATATATTAGCCGTCGACGATGAACAGGTCATTATTGATTCGGTCAAAAAACTAAGCGCATTCGAAGACTGGAAAGTGGATACAGCAAAGCAGGCGGAGGATGCTCTGGATAAAGTACGGTCAAATACCTACAGACTTATCATTTGCGATATTATGATGCCGGAAATTGACGGCTTTCAGTTTTTAGACGAACTGAAAAAACATCATCATGCCATTCCTGTTATCATGACCACCGGATATTCTACGGTTGAAAATGCTGTCAAGTCTTTAACCAAAGGAGCCATCGATTTTTTACCGAAACCCTTTACCGTTGATGAATTAATAAGCACTGTAATTCGTGGTTTAAAATTTGGTCAACTCGAATTCGGGCATGCCGGTCACTCCTCTACCGAAATCGTTGTTCCTTGTCCATCAGGACATTATCACCTGGGCTATTCCAGTTGGTCTAAACTGGATGACGACGGTTCGGTACGTATTGGCTGCACGGACCTTTTTTTGAAAACTCTTGATTCTATAGATCATGTGCATTTATGGGATCTGGAAAGTGA
This sequence comes from Caldithrix sp., assembly GCA_014730185.1. Taxonomy (GTDB): domain Bacteria; phylum Calditrichota; class Calditrichia; order Calditrichales; family Calditrichaceae; genus WJIP01. Next base: position 8,276 of record WJIP01000034.1, read on the forward strand.
TATTATCCAGGGGAATACCTGCGCCCATATAGACAGCGAGGATGAAATCAGTCATAATTTATTGGCGCCGGTAACCGGTCGCATTATTGAACGCAATGAAAATTTAATCGATAATATCGAGCTGATTGAAAAAGATCCGTATTTTGAAGGATGGCTATATCGGGTGATTCCTTCGAATCTGGATTATGAATATAAATATTTATCACCCTGTAACGATTAAGTCATTGAAATAATCCATTTAAAATAAAAGGCCGAAATATAAGGAGATTGAAATGGGTGTTCTACTTTTAATAATTGCCGTAATTATTTTTGTCATTGCCGATATTATTATCCGGACGGTGTTACGTCGATCCAGAGAAAAACGGCTAAGGCAACAACGCGAAGAAGCATTGGAAAAAAATCTTCGTCTCGACTTCAGTCATGAAGCCAAAACCCTGAAACGTGTGGAAGTTGATAAACCAAAGGCACGTATTTTGGCAGTAGATGACGAGGAAATAATTCTGGATAGTTTCCGCAAAATTCTTGTGCTGGAAGGCTATTCAGTCGATACAGTGGAAACCGGTCAGGAGACTTTGGGTCTTATCCAAAAACATCATTATGACTTTTTGTTTGTAGACCTTAAAATGCCCGCGATGAACGGAGTGGATGTCTGTAAATCGGCCAAACATCTAAGGCCGGATATTGATGTGATTATTATCACCGGTTATGCATCGGTAGATACGGCCGTTGAAACCATGAAATATGGGGCAATGGACTATGTGCAGAAACCATTCACCGAGGAAGAACTGGTAGACATGGTTAACAAGTTTGTTATCCGGCGGCAAGATCGGATTAAAAAGCAACTTTCCTCTAAGGTTCATATCACTCATATGGATGAAACGGAAAGTACTGACTCGGTTGAATTTGCCATCCCCGGTGGCGTCTTTATTTCAACAGGACATACGTGGGCACAGGTAATACCTGATGGTTTGGTGCATGTGGGCCTGGATGACTTTGCCCGTAAAATTATCGGCCGCGTTGATAATATCGAAATGCCCAATCTTGGTATGGAAGTAAAACGGGGCGACCTCCTGTTCAGCGCCAAGCAGAACAACACTTCTATACCGTTTCACGCGCCGGTCAGTGGCAAAGTATCCGAAATCAATAAAGCACTGCTCGATAATCCCGAACGTATACAGGAGAGCCCCTACGACAAAAACTGGATTTGTAAAATTGATGCCAGCGATTTGGATACCGAACTGTCAAAATTAAAAATCGGACAGGCAGCCGTTGATTTTTATAATGAAGATATAAAAAGCCTGCACGACTATATCAAACAATCGGTCACCAGCACTAAGGATGATGCTGATGTTCCTGCCGATGGTCATGTTTATCTGGGCGAATTGGAAGCGCTTACGGAGAAAGATATTAACGCTATTATCAGTGATTTCTTTAAACGCACAGAATAACATCTTAATTTTGATAAAATCAAAAAATCGGGGACTTCCTTATTCGGATGTCCTCGATTTTTTAATCATAATTGATTAGATTATAACCAACTTTGGCTGCTACCTATACTATTCAGAAAGTAATCTATTTTTATTAAGCTATAACGCGGAGTTCACTATGTTTAAATCTTTACATACAATTTTACTAATAGCCGTTGTGGTTCTGACAATGCCATTGCTTCTACGTAGTCAATCGATGCATCAGGAGGTCTTTCAGCAGCCCTATGATGATCCCAGACAAGTTACGGCCATGTGTCTTGAATGCCACGACACAGCTGCGGAAGAAATTATGCAGAATATCCACTGGACATGGGTCAAAACCATTCAGGATATTCCCGGCCACGAAAATGCCCAAAAAGTGGGCAAAAAAAATCTATTTAACAATTTCTGTATTAATGTAAAGTCCAACTGGCCCCGGTGTACTAGTTGCCACATCGGATACGGCTGGAAAGACGAGTCCTTTGACTTTGAAGATGAAAATAATGTGGATTGTCTGGTTTGCCATGACAATACCGCTACCTACAAAAAAACACCAACGGGGGCGGGCATGCCTGCTGATACCGTTAACTTACAATACGTGGCTCAGAATGTTGGTAATCCGACCCGGGAGAATTGCGGCAAGTGCCACTTTTTCGGCGGAGGCGGTGAAAACGTAAAACACGGAGACCTTGATTTAGGACTGATCAAACCGGAACGGGATTATGATGTGCATATGGGATCGGGCATGGTTTGTCAGGATTGCCACATCACCGAAGCGCATCAAATCAAGGGACAATCCATGGCTGTTTATGCCAGTTCCGGTGATCGTATTTTGTGCACCGACTGTCACGGCAACGAACCGCATAATTCGGAGCTTATTAACGGCCATGGAGAAAAAGTTTCCTGTCAAACCTGTCACATCCCACAGTTTGCCAAGGATCAGCCCACTAAAATGTATTGGGACTGGTCAACCGCCGGCAAAGACAGTTCAGCACCTAAAGATCAATATGGAAAAATGACGTATCATAAAAAAAAGGGCTCGTTTAAATGGGGCAAAAACGTCGAGCCCGAATATTACTGGTACGATGGCACTTCGCAACGTTATTTACTGGGTGACACCTTTAAACCGGATGAAGTTGTATCATTGAATCATCCGAATGGGCAACTCCGGGATGATCAAAGTAAATTAGTGCCCTTTAAAGTGCACCGCGGAAAGCAGATCTATGACGATCAAAATAATTATCTGATTGTACCTAAGCTCTACGGTGGTTTCTGGAAACATTATGACTGGGCCAAAGCGGCCGAAGAAGGCATGGAATCGGTTGATCTGGAATACAGTGGATCCTATGCCTTCGTGGAAACCGAAATGTTCTGGAAAGTGAATCACATGGTCAGCCCGAAAGAACAGGCCCTTAAATGTAACGATTGTCATGGAATGGATTCCCGAATGGACTGGAAAGCTTTGGGCTATCAAGGCGATCAAATGTATCCCAAAAACAGGGAATAATGGGGCCATTCAAAGTGGTTAGTAAGAACATCGTGTTTACACAAACGATATAAATTAATTACCATTAATGAGAGCAAAGCAATGACTTTTTTATATCTGAATTCCGATAAAATGGGTCACGGTGAACCCCAGCTGGGACGTAAATTGATGGCTAGTTTTTTAAAGGAATTAGCAGAATCCTCCGTACAGGTGGATATGATCGGTTGTGTGAATGACGGTATCTTTTTGACCACAGAAGGCAGTCCGGTTATTGACAGCCTGAAAAGAATGAAGGAAGACGGCGCGCAAATTGCCACTTGTGGCACTTGCCTGGATTACCATCAGAGACAGGATAAGTTGTTAATCGGTGATGTGGGCACAATGGATCAAACCGTCGATATTATGGGTATGGCCGACAAGGTAATTCAGCCATGAAGACATTCCTTTGCATTGGCGCCCATCCCGATGACATAGAATTTTCATGCACTGCCACCGCTTACCGCCTGATTCAACAGGGTTATAAAGGACGGTTTGTAATTATGACGAATGGCGAAAATGGTTTTAAAGCCGACCATGTACCGCGTGAGGAGCGTGTAGCCATCCGTAAAGAAGAGCAAATGGAGGTAGCGCGGCTGATGGGCATTGATGACGTCATTTTACTGGATTATCAGGACGGCTTTCTGCAGTATACCGAAGAATTACGCCGGCAGATCACTACAATTATTAAAGATCACCGTCCGCAAATCGTTTTTTCCTTTGATCCCGCCAACCAGGAGTTTGATGATATCAACCTCTTTCATCGTGATCATCGCGTTGCCGCGCAAGTGGTGTTCGATGCCTGCTTTGCCGCCAAAAATCTGTGGATGTATCCCGGTGACAGTCATCGGGTTTCCCAACTATATTTTTACGGCAGCAACAAACCCAATCATTATGAAGACATTACCGATCTGATCGATCAAAAAATGGAATGGTTAACCTGCCACAAATCGCAATTTCCGGATGTTACCAAACTGGAACGATTTATTAAGGATGAACTCTCTTCCGGCCATCCGGTTTATCGATACAGTGAAGCCTTTCGGGTCATGCCCATCCGGCAGATTACCTGACATCTTTTCCCTCAGTACTGCTAAAGATTTTTTTATCAAGAAATGTGGCGAAAATGTATGAAGGTGATGAAACACATCAGTCAATGAATCCGGTTAACCGCAAAACCCCTTGCAAATAGCCCTACTATCAATTTATAAGCTTCAAATCATGTAATATGCCTCTGTTTTACCGCGCAGTTGCATTTTAAATGCCGAATGCCTATAATTTCACGCGATGTTTATAGACATGGGAGACAAGGTTATGATCGGTTTTTTTATCATGATGTTTATTGTACCCGTTGCTATTATTGTTTTTGCATTTATGCTCGCTAACCGCAAAAAGGAGGCTATGTAATGCCGGAAGGAGTTGCTGTTGATGTTCATGCGGATATTTACAGCGTGAGTGCTTTTATAGGCTATTTATTACTTGTAAGCACCATCGGAATTTACGCCACCCGTTTTTCCTCGGCCGGTATCAGTGAATATTTTATCGGCGGTCGAAAAATGAACCGTTTTGTGGTGGCCCTCTCCGCCGTCGTATCCGGACGCAGCTCCTGGCTGCTTCTTGGGGTAACCGGTATGGCCTACAAAATGGGACCATCGGCTGTGTGGGCGGTCATCGGATATATTATGGTGGAATTGCTACTCTTTCTATTTTATGCCCGGCGACTGCGCAAATTTAGCGAAACTTATGATTGCATTACCCTGGCCGATTTTTTTGCCCAACGCTTTGGTGACCGTAACGGCAGTTTGCGCAGTGTCTTAGCCCTCGTAATGATGATTTTTATGATCAGTTATGTTTCCGCTCAGTTTGTAGGCGGCGGTAAAGCCTTCGCCGCCAGTTTCGGCATCGAACAAACTTACGGTATTTTCCTGACAGCGGGTATTGTGCTTGTCTATACCATTCTAGGTGGATTTTTAGCCGTCAGTTTAACCGATATGTTTCAGGCTATTTTTATGATTCTGGCTCTGGTCATTCTGCCGATAATTGCTATTGCGGACAAAGGTGGTCTTATGGTTGTACTCAATGAATTGACTGCCCTGGAAGCCGGTTATATTGACCCCTTCGCCCTTTCAATCGGTGCCGGTATAGGTTTTTTAGGTATCGGATTAGGGTCACCGGGTAATCCGCACATTATCGCCCGATACATGTCCATCAATGATCCCGAACAATTGCGTTTTTCCGCTATCATCGGCACAATATGGAACGTTTTTATGGCCTGGGGGGCATTATTTATCGGTATTGCAGGACGCGCTTATTTTCCGGATGTTAATGCTTTACCGGGCGCCGACACCGAAAACCTGTATCCGGTATTAGCCCAATTACATTTGCATCCCATTTTATTTGGTATTGTTGTCGCTTCCATTTTTGCCGCCATTATGTCCACCGCCGATTCCCAGTTATTGGTGGCCGCTTCCAGCATTATCCGTGATATTTATGAAAAAGTCCTTAACCAAGGTAAAACGCTGCCACAAAAGAAACTGGTATTGTACAGCCGCATAACCGTTTTTATACTGGTCATACTTTCCCTTATTTTGGGTATGCTGGCCAAACAGATTGTCTTTTGGCTGGTTTTGTTCGCATGGGCCGGTCTGGGAGCTTCCATCGGTCCCACATCCATACTGGCCCTGTTCTGGCGGGGTACTAGCAGGGCAGGCATCTTCGCGGGACTGATAACAGGCACGGTGGTCACTATTATTTGGTACAACATACCTGCACTGAAAGAATTTATCTATGAATTGGTACCCGCTTTTCTGTTGAGTTTACTGGCTGTTATTATTGTCAGCCGCATCACAAAAAAGCCCGCTGGTATCGATGAACAATTTGATGTGATGACAAAGTAAACGGAAATAGTTCCGTTAAATAGCGTTGAGCACTAAAATAGAATCGCATAAGAATTAAACTCGTAACCCGTCATTGAATCATGAATAATGAGAACGGATTGTGAATAAACTATCTGATACGGTTTCAACACGCCTCGAAGCGGTCAAACTGGTTTATAGCCGGCATCACAAATGGGTGCCGGTTGTGTCTTTTGTAGCCGGATTCACCTGGGATACTCTTACCCTTACCCGTATCGATTTATTTATCGATAATTTAATACTTTTTGTCTATCTGGCAATGCTGGCATTGACCATTACAATACAAAATTTATTACAATATGAAAAGATAAACGTACCACGAATTAAAAAATATGAACACTGGCTACCGATCATCATTCAGTTTTTTATCGGTGGATTGTTCAGCAGCTATGTGGTTTTCTATTTCCAAAGCGCATCTCTGTCCAAAGACTGGCTCTTTTTAGGCTTGTTGCTCATCGTATTCGTGGGTAATGAGTTTATAGAGAGTAAACTGACGTCACTCAAGTTTCAGTTCGTTTTGTTTTTTCTGGCTGCGTTCTCCTTTTTCATATTTTTCATACCCATTGTATTAAAACATATGAATAGTTGGGTATTCACCTTGAGCGGACTGGTGACCATGGCATTCGCGGGGGGACTGCTGTATCTGATCTACAAGCTGGCGGATGCCAAAGATAACCGGCATTTTCAGAAACTTGCAGGGATTCTTGCCATTCTGTTTATTGTCGTTAATCTTTTATATCATCTGAACTGGATACCACCGGTACCTCTCTCAGTAAAAGATAGCGGCATTTATAATCATGTGCAACGGGTGGGCCAACAATATGTTCTAAAGTACCAGAAAGGAGCCTGGTACCAATTGTTTAAAGATTCTACGGAGGAATATCAATACAGTGCCGGCGACTCGGTGTTTTGTTTTGCGGCCGTTTTTGCCCCCACCCATTTGGATAAAGGGATTGTGCACCATTGGCAATATTATAATACAAAAACCGACCAATGGCAGACGACCGATCGCCTAGATTATGTGGTTCAAGGAGGCCGGGATGGAGGATATCGGGGTTATACGTATAAAACCAACATTATGCCCGGCCGATGGCGGGTTGATATTCAGACGGATCATCAAAAATTGCTAAGTCGGTTAAACTTTACCGTAGTTAAAACCAATCATCGGTCACTAGAGCTGAAAACCATATATCGCTGAGAGATTTAGATGTTAGCACTTATATTAACTATTGCTTGTTCCACTTCCATTGCATTAATTTTAAAATCCAATGCCGTTAACAAGGGTAATGCACTTATTTTGCTGATGGGCAACTATTTAATGGCGGCTATAATTGGTTTCATTTTTGTGGTTTTTTCACCAAAGGCTACCTGTTCCGTACCCACCTTAATTTTTGGCGCTCTGCTGGCCTTTATGTTTGTCTTTGCCTTTTTCGCCTTCGCCAAAGCGGTCCATGCTGCGGGAACCGCCTTATCAACGGTAAGTGCCCGTTTATCGGTGGTGGTACCCATCGTATTATCCATCATCATTTATCACGAATTGCCCAATGAATGGCAATTGGGTGGATTTTTCTTTACGATCGTCACCATTATTGCTTTTTATTTTTCTCTGAAACGGTTGCGGAGTGCGGAACCGCTCAGTATTATGGACTATTTCTTTTTATTCGCAGTGCTGGCCGGTATCGGATTCAATGATTTCTGCATGAAAGTGTTTCAACACTGGCGCCCCTTATCCGAAAAGGCCCTTTTTTTATTTACCATATTTTTATTCGCTTTTATTTATTCGGCGGCCTATGTCAGAATTAAGCGTATTCCATTGGAACAAAAGACACTTATAAGAGGTAGCGTTCTCGGTATACCTAATATTTTCAGCAGTTATTTTCTGTTGGCTGCTCTGGATCAACTGCCGGCTATTGTAGTCTATCCGGTGATCAATATCGGTATAATTTTGTTAACCACTCTGCTGGCCGCCTTGATCTGGAAGGAACGATTAAACTCAGCCGGCATAGTGGCATTAATTACAGGCACAACGGCCATTGTATTGCTCAGTTTATAAAACGAATGATTTCATAATACAATTTGGTCGGTAATTTTCTTCTGTAACATTTTGATATTAAATTACGTAAGTTTCAAGTCGGAACGAACATTTTTGGTAACTAATGTACCACCTGGTTTAATAAGCTTACAACATTGATATGATGCCCAATAACCATAATGCAAAAGACCCCCGTTTACGAGATGTTTTCAGGGATGACTTTAAACAACGGCGCACCATTTTCAGCAGCATCCGGCAAGACTATCGTGAGCTGAAAACTTACTTTTTAAGTGATGAGAAAAAAGAACGGCTACGTAAAATGAGCTGGTTTCGCCGTTGGTTTGTCATGGCCTGGTGGTTGTTAAAAACCCTCTTTCTTAATCTGCCCCCTGCCCGCCGTATACTACTGCTCATAGGACTTGTATTATTTCTGGCCGGTGATACGGTTATTGTCGGTGATGCAAACGTGAATGTGCAGAGCAACGATTCCATTTTAGCCCCCTTACTGCTTTTATTTGTTTTGATGCTGGAGCTGAAGGATAAATTACTGGCAAAAAACGAATTATTAGCCGGACGAAAAGTTCAGGAAGCCCTGACACCCAAACCTGACCCTAGTATTCCCGGATGGGACATCTACATTTACAATCAACCGGCAATCGAAATCGGCGGCGATTTAGTGGATTATCTGCAACTGGATGAATCCCACTTTGGTTTTGCCCTTGGCGATGTGGCCGGCAAGGGACTCAGCGCTGCACTGTTGATGGCTAAACTTCAAGCGACATTACATGCTCTGGTGCTCGACCGGCCGCACATTGAAGCACTGGGCAAAAAATTGAATACAATTTTTCACCGGGAAATACCCTCCAATCGTTTTGCCAGTTTATTGTATCTGGAGCTTACGGCCAACCAGGGTAAAGTGCCATTCTTTAATGCCGGTCATTTACCCCCCTTTGTCATTCAAAACGGACAAATAACTGAGTTACCTCAGGGTAATCCCGCTCTGGGCATGGTTGCGGATGCTCGATATACCGAGCAAAACATTCAACTCACGGCCGGTGATTGCATCCTGATATATTCCGACGGCATCACAGAAGCTCAGAATGATGCAAGAGCATTGTATGGTGAAGAACGTTTAAAACACTTTTTGACCGGTATTCAAAATCGTCCGGCAAAAAGAATGGTGGAAGGCATTGTTGATGATGTGCAGCGATTTCGGGGAGACACGCTGCCATCCGACGATATTTCCATACTTATTCTTAAATACAAAGGATAATTTTCATTCGAATTCAATACACAAGTTGATTAAATTATAGATTTAAGCAGGCGCTGCCCGCTAAGTGAAATTTAAAATAGGCGGTAATTTTTGGGCTTTGATCAATTAAACTACAGGCATTTTATCCGCTTGCACCAAACTAATCTATAAATACATTAATAAGGAGTTATTCATGAAATCATTACTTGGAGTTCTGTTTATGTTAATGCTATTGTTCAATCAAAATGTGTACACGGCGGAAGGTCCGGATCGCACACGGGAAGACATCCCCGAGAAGTATAAATGGAATCTGAACGATTTATACCAGGATAAACAGGCCTGGAAAGATGCCAAAACCCGATTAACTAAACGCATCGACGATTTTAAACAATTCGAAGGCAAACTTGCGGAATCTGCTGATGTGTTGTATGAGTGCCTGGAGCTGAACACCGAAGTGATTAAAAAATACTACCGATTGTCTTCCTACGCATCACGTTTATACCACCAGGATAACCGAGAATCCGAGCCGCAGGCGATGCAACAAAGCATCAGTCAATTAGGCACCAAACTGAGTGCGGCCCTTTCCTTTATCGATCCGGAGATACTGGCCATGGATAAAGCAACCATAAAGCGATTTCTGGAGACCAAACCGGAACTGAAAACCTATGAACATTATCTGCAAGACCTGCAGAGACAAAAAGATCATACTTTATCCAAAAAGGAAGAAAAAATCATTTCCGAAGCCGGTATTATGTCAGGTGCAGCCAGTGATATCTATGGTATTTTTAAAAATGCCGATATGCCCCGTCCGACCATCGAGGACAAAGAGGGCCAGCAAATCCGGCTGGACGATTCCAATTATGCCCTTTACCGGGCCAGTTCCGACCGAAACATGCGCATAAAAGTCTTCGATGAATTTTTCGGTGCTTACAAGGATTTTGAACGGACATTCGGCACACAATTATTTTCTCAAATCAAGAAAAATATGTTTTATAAAAATGTCCGTAAATACGACTCCTGCCTGCAAAGTGCCCTTGATCGTAATAACATTCCCACGAGCGTGTATACCGGTCTCATTGACAATGTCAACAAACACCTGCCGACTCTGCACCGATACCTGGAGTTAAGGAAGCAAATGCTGGGCGTTGATGAACTGCATTATTATGATATGTATCCGTCTTTGGTCAAAGAAGTTGACCTCAGCTATGAAGTTGCCGAAGCTCAGCAACTCATTAAAAATGCATTACAAACTTTGGGTGATCAGTATGTCGCCACACTGGATCAGGCTTTCAATAATCGCTGGATCGACATGTTTCCCACTACCGGTAAACGATCCGGCGCATACTCTGACGGTTCGGCTTATGATGTTCATCCTTATATTCTGATGAATTATAACGGTCAATACGAGGATGTGAGCACCCTGGCCCATGAACTGGGTCATACCATGCATAGTTATTTTTCCAACAAAAATCAGCATTTCGCAAATGCCCATTATCCCATTTTTCTGGCCGAAGTGGCGTCCATTACTAATGAAGCCTTACTGATTGACCATGTACTGGATGACATCGATGACCCGGAGACACGATTGTCTATTCTGGGTAGTCAACTGGAAACTTTCCGCACCACCCTGTTTCGCCAAACACAATTTGCTGAGTTTGAGCTCAAAATTCATAAACAGGCCGAAAAAGGGGAAGCGTTAACCGGTCAAAAATTCACGGATATTTATCTTGATATTCTAAAAAAATACTATGGACATGAACTAAATGTTACCGTTATCGATGATCTTTATGGCATTGAGTGGGCTTATATCCCCCATTTTTATTATAATTTTTACGTTTTTCAGTACGCCACGTCCTTATGTGCAGCAACCGCTGTATCGGAAAAAATTTTGCAGGAAGGCGATTCCATGCGTCAGAGATATATTAACGATTTTCTGAGTGCCGGCGGTTCCGATTACGCCATTCCCCTTCTCAAAAACATTGGTGTGGATATGACTGCAAACGAACCCTTCGAACTGGCCATGAAGCGTATGAATGAAATCATGGATGAAATCGAGGCTATTCTGGCTGAACGGCAGTAATTTGCAACGAGCTGTTTTAAATTCAAAACGCCTCTTCACGAAACATGAAGAGGCGTTTTTTTGTCACAATCTCAGCAGACCGGATTGTATTTAAAAGGTTCCGGCCATATTGGATAAATCCAACTCATTAATGCGGATGTTGCTGGGCTGCCGTATGCAATACATTACAGCATTGGCCACATCGGCAGGCTGCATCATCTGTTTGCGGTCCCAACCCAGGTTTAGTTCGTCGTGCAGGGGTGTATTGACAGCTGCCGGAAATATGGATGTAACACGGATACCCCGCTCACTAACCTCTTCCCGCAGGGTATCGGCAAAGGCTCTCAGACCATGTTTTGATGCGTTATAGGCCGCCCATTCCGGAAATGACTGCCGGCCGGCCACTGAATTGATAAATATGACCTGATTGCCTTTTTTCATGCGCGGAAGTAATAGTCTGGTGAGCATAAACGGAGCGGTCAAATTGCTCTGAATAATTTGATTCCAATCCTCGATGGCAAACGCCTCAATTTTACCAACTTTGGAGATGCCGGCATTATGGATTAAAACCGAAAGATCCAGATTACTATCCTTAACAAACTGATCAATTTTCTGCAAATCGTCCTGCCTGGTTACATCGGCAGTTAATGTAAAAGCGATGCCCCCCTCCGCCTGTAAATATTCTGAAATACGATTCAAGTTATCCTGAGACCTGGATATAAGTAACACACCGAAGCCGTTTTCCGATAATGAACGGGCGATCGCTGCCCCAATTCCTCTGCTGGCGCCTGTAATTATGGCTAATTTAGAAATTTGCACGTCGTTCACTCCTTATTAAGCTTAAAAATTCCGAACGGGTTTTTTCATCGTCCTTAAACGACCCGAGCATCGCTGAGGTTACCATTTTGGCCTGATCTTTTTGTACACCCCGCATCATCATGCACATGTGCTGACCTTCTACCACTACCCCCACGCCGTCGGGGTGGAGAGAATCGTTCAAAATGTCCGCAATTTGCTGAGTCATGTTTTCCTGTACCTGCAAACGGCGGGCAAACATATCCACAATTCTTGGTATTTTACTCAACCCCACTACTTTACCATTAGGCACATAGCCCACATGAGCCACACCGAAAAAAGGTAACATGTGATGCTCACACAAACTGTAATATTCAATATTGGTGACCACAACCATCTCATCATATTTAACATCAAACATGGCCCCGTTGATTAATTTCATCGGGTCCTGATGATATCCTTTGGTAATTTCCCGATACATTTTGGCTACCCGGAAAGGCGTGCTTTGCAATCCCTGCCGATCCGGTTCCTCGCCAATGCCTTTCAAAAGGGTTTTAACTGCTTTTTCCATTCCTTCCATAATTCACTCTTCTCCAAATTAACATACTTAATCCGTGTGTACGTTATCCGTATAATGCATATTATCCGTAGTCCGCTTTATTTCAAAATAATTATTATTGGTTTCCCAAAGCTTCAAGTGGTGCAATTGCGCCTCATTAAATTGTTCACTCAAATATTGCCACAAGTAATGTATGATGTTTTCTCCGGTAGAGGTGTTTTCCCGGAAAAAAGGTACCTGTTCATCCAGATGTTTATAATCCAATTTTTCTAAAACCGAATGTACTTTATTGTCCATTTCACTTAATCCGATTACCATACCGGTTTGTTGGTCTGGTTGCCCTTTCACAGTAACTTCCAGATAATAATCGTGTCCGTGTCCATTGATATTGTTACATTTATCATACACACTTCGGTTTTCCTCGTCCGTTAAAGTTGGGGCATGTAACCGGTGCGCGGCGCTAAAAGTGTATATGCGGCTGAAACTGACATTTAAACTCACTGGCCATTCCTCCACACATCAGCGTAAAGGTCGTTGCGTTCATACAAACGTACGCGCTGTAACTGCATTCGATCACTGAACGGTTTAAGTCGTTCATCGATTAATTCAAACAGAACAATGGCAACGTTTTCCGTCGTTGGAACTTTCTTTTTAAAATACGGTGTATCCAAATTTAAGAATTTATGATCAAAGGCATCGACGATTTCCTTTACCCTTGCCTTAAGGTCGGACAAATTTATAATCATTCCCGTATGAGGATCAATATGTCCAATAACTGTCACATGCAATTCATAGTTATGTCCATGTCCATATGGGTTTGTGCAATTTCCGAATATACGTTCATTTTTTTCTTTTGACCAATCCTCTCTCCAATAGCGATGGCTGGCCGAGAATTCAAATTTTTTTGTTAATGAAATTTGTTGACTCATAGTTTATCCAATCTTAATACAATTTATATAACGCTCATTTCGCTCATTCAAAACAATCCGGTGAAACGGTGGGACAAGAAAATTTATTCCTGAATATCTTTAATTTATCCAACACTTGACTGGAGATTATTTTCCAATCCAATTGGGCAGCCGTTTTTTGAGCGTTATCGATGATTCGGTTCCTCAACTCATCGCTTCTGAATAACTGTTCCATTGCTTTATACAAACCTCCCACCGATCCTGTTTTAACCAACAAACCGTTGAACTGATTTTTAATCAACTCGGGAATTGCCGTAGACTTATAAGCGATTACCGGCACTCCTGCCGCCATTGCTTCGGCGAAGGCAATACCGAATGTTTCATGATAACTGGGCAAAACAAAAATATGGGCGGATTGGTATAAACCGGATAACTTGGTATTGTCATTAATATCGCCATGAAAGGTAACCTTTTCCGGAAGCTCCAATGATTCCACCAATTTCTTATTTTTATCTTCCTGGGGACCACCACCAACCAAATGCAAATGGGCACCCCCATACCGATCTGCTGCAGATCGGAAAGCCCTTATTAAATCAGCAATACCTTTTCTTGGATACTGACGGGCCACACACAAAATATTTTTTTCTTTAGTTGTCATCCCCCGCTCAGTCGCAATATTTTTATGCCAGTACTTAAAATGAATACCTAAGGGAATAACTTCAATTTTACTTGGTTCGATACCATAATACTGCACGAGTTTCCGTTTAGTATACTTTGTAGGAACGATGATCATACCAGCCTTTTGTAAATTTCGTTTTTCCAGTTGAGCAAAAGCGGTCAATATTCTGGCAGCCCTACCCGTTTCAAAACGAACAATATCCCCTAAAAGTCCTGCATTTAGAACAACATATTGCCCGGCGGGCATATTCTCGATTAAGTATCCATCAAAATCACTGGCAATAACACACGCATAGTCATCAAAATTGATGTGTTTAAGTTCATGATTATACTGAATACGGTATCGTGTAAGCTGTTTGTCGTTAAGTGTTTTGTAGGGCGGTGCTATCACATCGGTCTGGTAACCCGCCTGACACAGAATATCGCGGTAACCCTCAATCATGCGGACAACGCCGGAACCAACGCGGACATCCAGGGGGTAAGAAGTTAGGATGGCAAACTTTTTAGTTACATTGGGCTGCATTGCTTCAGATAGCTGTGTCTTCCTCCTCATTAAATAAAGACTTAGGAATCTCCGATAAGGTTTGATCCATATCCCAGCTAAAGGATGGTGCAGGTAATCCGTAATTATGGCATAATTGGAAGGCTTCTGATTTAATATGATTCCGTGCCGACGGTGATTCACCTTCAATCAAGCTGTTGACCATCTCTTCAAATACGTATTGTGGCTGATCAAAAATCGCCTCAATTTGCTGTTCATTCAATCGGCAAAGTGCCATAACCACCGGATTATCCATTAATCGTTTTGTAATCGTATCATACTCTATATAAGATTGGGCCGATTCTAAAATTTCATTCATTACTTTTCGGTATGTCTTCAATTGACCTCGAGCTTGACCATCCAGTTCTTCAGCTTCAATTTTTATGTATTTGAGTCTGTGAATGATCCGTTCGATTCGTTGTTTTCCACTGATCCAACGGCCGTATAAAGGCGCAATAATCATGGGTTCCGGATCGAGGTTTTGCACCGCTTCCAGTGCATGAATCATTCTGTGTTTGTATGGCATCATACGGGCATGAAAATCCCGCATTGCGGACCAGTCGGCTTCATGGGTATACGGATCACCGTCGCGAACATCCGTAAAGCTGCTGAACAATTGGCCACTGAACAGGATACGTTGTTCCGGTTCATATAACATAAATGATCCCGGATAAGGTGTATAAGCTGCCGGAACAATGGTTAAGCGGTGTCCGGTGGTTAGGGTCATGCGAAAATTCTTAAAACGGCTTGTAAAACGGGTGCGTTCTACACTTAGTCCATAATGTTTTATCCATGACCAATTTTCATCCGTTGTCAGGCATACTGCCCGGTTATTGGTATTTCGCAAAAACAGAATATTCATTGCACTATCCGGTCCGGCGTCCAACACGGTATAAACATTTATTTTAGCAATATTTTCAACAATTTGAGCCACTTTATCTGAAATCGTTTTAAAAAATAACGGACTACCGGGATGGATCAGCATACTAATTTTTTGACCTTCATTTTCAAAACGGCAAAGGTATGAATTACATAGCGATTGATTTTCTGCGTCACGGGCACCAACCCACCAAACATTGTCATTTATACTGATGGCATGGTTTTCGTCATAAAGGGTTTTGTTTTTATCAATCGTTTTTTTCGTCTTGCGTTCTTCTTCAAAAACATTTTCTACCGTGCGTATAATAAATAATCCTCTTTGCCATTTGCGTAGTTCATCCAAAGCTTCGTCCTGTGCAAAATCTTTGTAATGAATGTCTTTAATATCACCCAAATGCAGAGATACCGTAGCGTGTTCATTACCCTTTTGAATGGCCATTTCCCCTGTCACCCCTTTCCGGTGTGCCATAGCTAATAGGTCATCAAACGTATATTCTTCCAACGAGCCTTTTAGTTGATAGGCTTGTTCCTGTGTGTTTTTGATCCGCCGGAAAAGGGCTTCGATTTTTACAATAACTTCGTCCACTACCGGATTCTTGAAAATAAAATCATCCGCTCCTGCCTGTAATCCTTCAATCATGTCTTCTCTCTGGTCAACATACATAATCAGCGGTATATTTTTTGTGAGCTCATAATTACGCAGTCGTTTACAAAAACGGACACCGTCAATTTCCGGAAGGTGTCGGTCAACAATGGCTAAATCAATCTGCATATCCCGGATGCGTTTGAGTGCCTCACGTCCGTCAAAAGCAGATATGACTTCATAATCACCGCTTAATTCCAATATTTGTTTTATGGTATCCAGAATGGATATTTCCGAAATGGCAATTAATACATTTCTTTTAACGGACATATGTACTCCAATTTATAATCAGGTAACAAAAGGAATAATCGACGCGAATCTAAATAAACATTAAAAAAAAGTTAATTCTTTTCACTCTTTAATGCAAAAAGTTAAATCGGTGAGAAGCTTGGTTTTATCCATGCCTAAACATAAAAATTGGAATGAATAACAAGCGGCTATTTTAAAACAATTTTGTAGAACTATTGCATTCTGGGAATCAAGATTGCCACTCATTCAAATTAAAATAAAATGTGCTTCCATGATTAATTTTGCTGTTCACTTTTAAATCGCTATCATGGATTTCCATAATTTTTTTAGCAATGGCTAGACCTAAACCCGTCCCGCCTTTGGATTGATCCCGGCTTTTTTCCACCCGATAGAAACGGTCAAAAATATAAGCAATTTCTTTTTCATCAATACCCGAACCGTTATCCGTTACTGAGACTACAATATTCCGGCCTTTCTGTTCCACATTAATAGTTACCTTACCATCCGCTTGCGTATAGCACAGGGCATTATCCACAAGATTACCCAATACGCGTTCGATCATTCCGATATCACCATATACTTGTGGCATGAATTTGGGGGTATTGGCCAGCAGTTCAATGTGTTTTTGATCGGCAATAGGTTTAAATTTTACCACAACCTCATGTACCAGGTCATTTATTGAAAAAGGTTCTTTTTTGGGTTTTTTCTGTCTGGCATCCAATTTGGATAACTCGAACAATTGTTCAACTAATTCTTCCATACTGGTTGCTGTATCAAGTATTACATCCATATAATTCTGTCGTTCCTTGGTATTCAAACGCCCGTCTTTCATTTGGATGGTCTCCAGATACCCGCGAATAGAAGCCAATGGGCTACGTAAATCATGGGACACATTGGCAATGAGCTCTCTGCGTAATCTGTCGGTCTCTTTCAACTCATCAATGTTAGCTAAAATACGATCGGCCATCATGTTAAAAGATTGCCCCAGCTGACCAATTTCATCCTCGGTTTTAACGTCGATTCGGGCTTCCAGATCACCCTCCTGATATTGTTTAACCACTTCATTCATTTTACGAATACGTTTGGTCAGAAAGAAAAACAAAAGTAAACCTATGATTCCCGTAAACAGAATGCTCACGCCCAGCCCTCTTAAAACGGTGTTTGTAATAAAACGATCAATGGAGGCCGCCTTGGCGGAGTCATATAATGAGCTACCAATAATAATGTATATATAACCGAGTCCCTCGCCCGCGATTTGAATTCGGGCGGCGGAAAAAGGCTTACTTACATCCGGATCACGCGGATCCTGCCCCAGAATGGGTATCTCTTCCTTTGTGTTCAAAAATTTATGAATTGGCTGAAGATTTACAGATTCTGCTTTTACCTTTTTAGGCGGATCGGCAAAAAAAGCGAGGATATGGCCTTGCTCGTCTAAAAGATAGATTTCAACCTTAGGATTGTATACCATCATATAGTGAATGGCATGTTTCACCTCGGCCATATTGATGCTATCTTGCAAAAAGGGACGCAATTCTTTAGCCATATCGGCAGCCAACCCTAAATTAAGTTTTTGATCGGCCTCTCTGTAATAGGCGGATGAAGCACTGGTTGTAATCAATACCTGGCTGAAACCCAGCAACATCAAAAGAATTAAAAATACAACCGACAGTTTCCCAAAAAAAGTGTTGAAAAATTGTTTCATGATAGTTCTTCCTCAGTTTCACAGAACTTATAGCCCACACCCCAGAGCGTTTTGATATACTTGGGATTGGAAGGATCCTCTTCAATTTTGTTGCGTAATCGATTGATATGACTGTTCACCGTGTGAAAATATCCGTCATATTGGTATCCCCAAACAATATCCAAAAGGGTTTCACGATTGTATATACGACCTGGATGGCTGGCAAATAAATATAACAAATCAAATTCCTTGGCAGTAAGCTCAATTGTTTTTCCCGATAATGTGACTTTGTGTTTTTCTGCATCAATATAAAGCTCACCCATGGAAAGTGTTTCCTTTTTCCCATTTTTTTCAACTTTTTCTTTATCAGCTTCAATGCGCCGGATAATAGCCTTAACCCGGGCAATTAATTCCCGAACACTAAATGGTTTGGTGATATAATCATCCGCCCCGATTTCCAGACCTAAAATTTTATCCAACTCTTCATTTTTAGCAGTCAGCATTAAGATTGGAATATGATAATCCTTTTCCCGAATTCGACGGCAAATTTCAAGGCCATCAATTTCAGGAAGCATGAGATCCAGAATGATGAGGGCGTAATTTTTGCCAACGGCCATATCCAATCCCGTTCTACCGTCCGAGGCTTTTTCAACCCTAAAGCCTAAATCTTTCAAATGAATTTCAATCAAATTAATGATCTTCCAATCATCTTCAATTATGAGAATTGAATCTGAAGTTTTCATTGATTGTAACACTCCATTATTTACTATGAAAAAAATGCAGAATAATTATCTATGTTTGATTTATTATTGCACGAATTGCCGGTGAACCTAAAATTTAAACCATTTTTTTTCCGGACTATGATTTCGTCTATCCGATGCCACCAGTCGGTTAAAAATACTGTCTATTCGATTATTTTTGGCTTTCCCCTTTAATACTGCACTCTGCATGTAAAAAGCACCTGATTATCAGTAAAGTCCCGTATTCAATACGGTCGGAGAAACACTTCAAAAAGTTACTCCTTCTCACCGGAGAGGAATAACAGAATAATACTAGGCAATGTCATATCTATTACTCGCATAATCCTCGTTATCTTCGATCGCATTGCATATTACATTATGATTTAAAAGTTTCTTATTGAAAAATAAAAGCGGGTAGTTATATGCAACCACCCGCTACTTATGCAAGAAACGCTCAAAAAGCGTTAATTAATCCGTGTGATCGTAAGTTTGGCTACCGGCTCATCCCAACCGTATACATCCGGGTCCAAATCACCATCACCCTGAATACCACTATGGAAGAAAATCGGTTCTTCTGTCGGCACACGAACCAAAGGATTACCGCAGCATGGACCGGGAATATGGGCTTTCATTTCCGTATTTTCCTCGGTTCCGGCATCGAGAGCTCTCAGGTAAACCATTTTTGAACCTTCTCTTGGCAGGGGTACACCATCAAAACCAACAATACCATCATTTGTATTAACCAACATGGACACAATCGATAGCCGATGCGCTATTGTTGTTCCCTCAAGCGTAATTGCATCCGACTTACCCGGTAATATAACACCATTGCCCTGACCAAAATCATGAACCTTATCAGCTTTGCTCAACAATTCAAGCATAGGAGTGCTAACGGCATCTTCAGCAATTTGACGTAGTTCATCAGAGGCTAATTCACCTAAACGGAACATATGAAATCCCGGCTTATGTACAGCCACCACAATTGGAGACATTGGCTGGCTGGCACCAGGTCCGGTGGCGGGGGCCATATTATCCAATTTTATCTCGAAGGTTGCACTGAGAGCACTGGTAGCTCTGTCACCTCCGAACCGGTTTGTTTCCGAGGCCTCTTCAGTACCTTTGTTAAATGAGACCACATCAGCATTCTCGCTACAGGCCCATAAAAGCGCCACAATGCTTAATAATCCTGCAAAACGATACATTCTTCTCATGATTACCTCCTCATAAGAGTTATTGGGTTAAATGAGTTAAATTGGTAATACAAGAATGGAAATCGTTTCTCACAAAAATTTCACATGTTTCTGTCTAATATATTAATTCTAAAGGAAGATGACAAGGTAAGTTAAAAGGATACCATCATTAACTGAATGGTTGTGAAATCTCTGACAATTAAACACTCTGTAGCATAGAAAACCTGTTCAATCCTGTTTAAGTTGAATACAGCATATCACTTATTCCACATCACCGTCATCATCGCAATAACAAGAATCACTCTGGAACTTGTCCCAATCGGACTTATAATTTTCCAGTTCTCTTAAATGTTCCATGATCACCTCCTCACCGGCAAACTGACGTCCTTCATCAACCAAAACAGGCACGCTTTCAGTATCATATCGCTCGGCCTGATCTTCATTATCTGAATCAACTATTTTAACCTGATGAGCCAGAACCATTGCTTTCAATTTATCTTCAATACGATCAGAAAGTTCACAATTGGTTTTACGATATAAAGTAATCATTTAGGCAATCCCGATTTATTCTGAAGAATTTTCATCTTTTTAATTGCAACGGTTAAATCGCCATCAATCTTCCTGCCTAAGTCTGTAAATCATTCAACTTCTGATAAAAAATGTAACCTTTATAAAACACCCTCGTAGTAGGAATTATTGTGATATTCAAAATTCTATGATCTGCCATTATTAAATTTTAAAATTTCTGTCGATGAAGCCATTAATATGCATTCTGAAGGGCTACTTGAAAAATACAGGGAAGTAGGATTACTCGGTAAATGTGAAACTTTTAAGCAATTACTTCAAACCATCGATGCTTGCGTTAAAGTTGACGTACGTGTCTTACTGGAAGGGCAATCCGGTACCGGAAAAGAACGAATTGCCCGCGCTATTCATAACTTAAGTCCCAGAAGAAATAATCAATTTGTTGCTATTGACTGTGGAGCCATTCCCGGCGATCTCCTGGAAAGTGAACTCTTTGGACATGTAAAAGGTGCATTTACGGGAGCGGTACGCCAACGTAAAGGTTTACTGCAAGAGGCCGACGGTGGTACCATGTTTTTGGACGAAGTAGCTAACCTTTCATTATCTTTCCAGGCAAAGTTTCTTCGTTTTTTACAAGAAAATGAAATCCGCCCGGTAGGCAGTAATAACACGGTTCCCGTTCAAGTAAGAATTATATCGGCTTCCAGTCAGCAATTGGACGAACTTGTAATCAAAAACGCTTTCCGACAGGATTTGTATTACCGCCTGAATGTATATCCCATACATGTGCCTTCGCTGAGCGAACGAAGAGTAGATATTGCCATGCTGGCCCGCCATTTTTTAAGACGCTTCAGTGACCGACAGGAGAAACAATTGCAAAACATCGATGCCCCTATGATCGAGTTTTTTAAAAACCGTCCCTGGCCGGGTAACATCCGTGAAATGGAAAATCTAATTGAGCGCCTCGTAACTTTAGTGGATACGGAGACCAATACGCTACCTTTTAATATCCTTCCTCAGGAGTACAAACAAGAATGGCAAAAACTTCAAAAAACGGTCATCCCTACGGAAATCAAATTATCCCTTGAGGAGAAACTGGCTAAATACGAAAAGCATCTCATCCATGAGGCATTGATGGCGGCTAACTGGAATCAATCCCAGGCGGCCCGTTATCTTGCTATATCCGAACAAACCATGCGCTATAAAATGAAACGGTTACATATAGGCAATCCACAGTTAAATTCACAGCAACATACCGGAATATCCTGAGCAAGCGCTTTCTGGTTCAACACCCCAATACTTTCCGACTCCTTTCGTAAACCTAAAAATTTTAGCGAAGCTAAACTCAATAAAAATAGCAGTACTCTTTTTTCCGTAAATATTTGCGATAGATTGTCACCTGTTTTAGAAATAGCCCATAATTATAAATCGCTCATATCTACTTGTATTTATTATACTTATAAAGACCATATTATTCAAAAACCACCTGGCACGCTATTTGAAATGTTACCTGATGTAGCGTTAGCAACCAATCATTTGGGGAGGTATGTCATGTTTATCAAACGAATTGTTAGTATTGTTGTCGTCGCCATTTTATGTTCGGCAACGATGGGTTTTTCCAACAACACCGAAGTCAATTGGGATGCGTTTAGTTTAAATCTGGTCAAAGCCTTTAAATCGGGCCATCCCGGTTTACAGCAGTCAGCCATGCAACACGTCATTAAATACGGAGATAATCTGGATGTCTCCGAGGCCATTTATGATATTGCTTTGATTTTCCGGTTCAATGAAAATATCCAGATGCGGCGGCTGGCTATGGTTACGCTGTATTCTATTGGTAGTGATCAGACAATTTCCTATTTATGTGCTTACAAAAAGTATTTGGATGACCCGTCCGTTTATAACCAGTGCTGTCGGATGATTTCGGAATATGCGAAGAATAAGAATCTGAAAGAACCTTTGGAAATAACAGCAATCCACTAAATTTCCCTTATCATCTCCACCGGTGTTTGAACATCCCTTAATTTCCACACCGGCCATAAAAGGGAGCCTTGTCTCGGGTTCCCTTTTTTTATTTAAATTAAATTAAATACAATGCAATTTTCTATTATGAATATTACAGATCAATGCATGTCGTTAAGTTGGCAACTTTTAAAACATGCCATTCAATTAAAAGTTTTGCCTGCAACCTCATGGTGTTTAATCTATTTATGGGGATTGATGATTTCCAACTTCTGCATCCTGGAACGCAAATGGCGTTCACTAATGCCCAGCAACTCGGCGGCGCGGCTTTGATTGCCGTTTTTAATTTTTAGTGCTTCCTCAATTATGGCCCGTTCAAAAGCCGCAATCTTGTCCGTATAACCATCGGAAAAATCCCAGGGATTCAAAACAGACTGTTCGGTTTGAGCATGCAAATTAGGCGGCAGGTCTTCTTTAATAATGATGCGCTCCCGGGCCAGTACCACCGCACGTTCGATAATATTTTCCAGCTCCCGCACATTTCCCGGAAAGTGATATCGCATCAGGTAATCCTGGGCCTCACGGCTGATGTCGTTAATTTCTTTTTGATTCTGTTCGGCGTATTTATGGATAAAGTGGCGGATAAGTAAAGAGATATCACTTTTACGCTCCCTCAAAGCCGGTAAATCGATGGTCACCACATTGATGCGATAATATAAATCTTCCCGAAAACGTTTTTGTACGATCAGATCCTCCAGATCGCGGTTGGTGGCCGTAAGCACCCGGACGTTTACGGTGATGGTTTGGCTGCCGCCCACCCGCTCGAACGTGCCAAATTGCAGCGCCCGCAGTAGTTTCACCTGGGTTTGGGAAGAAATATCCCCGATTTCATCAATGAACAACGTACCGCCGTCCGCCTGCTCAAAACGTCCGATACGCTGTGACGTGGCCCCGGTAAACGATCCTTTTTCATGACCGAACAATTCGCTCTCCAGTAAATTTTCGGACAAGGCCGCACAGTTTACCGTGACCAATGGTTTATCGTGCCGGTCGCTGGCCTGATGAATGGCTTTGGCAATCAATTCTTTGCCGGTACCGCTCTCACCGCGAATTAAAACGGTGGCTTTGCTTTTGGCTACACGTCCGGCTGTATTAAGTACATCTTCCATTTGCGAACTTTGCGAAATAATGGATTCAAACCGGTAGCGTTCACGAAGCTGTTCTTTGAGAATTTTATTTTCCGATAGCAAGTACCGATGCTCTCTGGCCTTATTAACCAGATGTTCCAGTTCATCCAGATCAACGGGTTTGGATAAATAATCGAATGCCCCCTGCTTCATTACTTCTACAGCATCCTCCGTTTTACTGAACGCCGTAATAACCATTACCGGTATTTCGGGGTTGATGCGTTTGGTTTCTTTAACCACTTCCAAACCATTTTTATCCGGCATACGGAAATCGGTCAATACCAAATCAATACCGCCATTGGCGATGAGCTTCAGACCGGTTGTCGCCGAATCCGCTGTCGATACTTTGAAATCCCGGCGTCTTAAAAACGCTTTAATGGATGTTAACTGGGCCGGTTCATCATCGATTAGTAATATATGAAAGGAAGACATGTATTGACTTTCTTTAAAACCCTACACTTAAACCACTACTCAACAATTGATTCTTATAATCAAACCAATAACTGTTTGAACTATTACGGATCACATAATAACCGAATGAAACATACACTTCGTTTAGCCATTGTTTTTGCATGTAAAATGTTTTGGACCAATGAATGGAGAGCGTACGCTGAATATCCGCACGAAGTCCGCCGGCGCCTACCGTATCCGTCGCCGAAACATAAGCCCGGTCGCTGAGGTATTTTTTATCCTCATAACTGCCGTTTACCTTTAATTGCATCTGCCAGGGCAAAATGAATGTCAGTTGACTGGAAAATTCATCACTGGTATAACTGAACGGATCATCGAATAATTCTTCATCCTGATAGTAGTAATCACTGTTATAGATAACATTATCATCCGTTAAGCTGCGCTGCATCCGATACTGCCCGTACCAACCTATATTGCGATGCAGCGACTGAGCCGTTCGTATCCAGAATACGATTTGATTGAATGAGGGGCCGTTCAGTTCATCCGTCTGTTCGTTTGTGATAAAGCGATGGCCCCTGCCCCGTCCTCTTTGTATTGGTATGGTATCCACGCTTACGGATGTAATGGTTTCGCTACCCGTAAATGATTTGTTACCTAAATCAATCTCTGCCATCAAGGTGGTACGGGTGGGCCATGATTTATTAATTTGGGCAAAAACATAATGGCGGATATTATTCAGCGAAGATAGATTGGTATAAGCCCGACTGCGAAAATTGTAGCCGGTTTTAAGTACAAAAATATCCCAATAAAATCTCAGATTACCATAGAAATAAAATTGATTGTAGTTGTAAAAATCATAATCCGTCCGGTTGATGCGTTTAATGAAAGTTCCTCCTAGGTATAAATTATGCCGCTCGTTTTCGAAGGGAGAAGCGGTATAACGCACACCGCCCTGCTGAATTGAAAAATTGCGTTCCGAGAAGGAATCAAAATGATAAAAATCCGGATTATAATAAATGGTTATCCCCGGTTCAGAAAATGAATAGCTGGCATTAATCGAATAACCGTTGTACCAGTCCCTTTCTGCATCGGGCGAGCGAAACAGATTATCATCCCGATAATAATACACATCCGAGCTTAAGCTGAACTGGCCATATACCAGAGCGGTTAAGAACAAAACCATTATAAATGATTTCAGCAGATGGAGTTTATTGGCCCCGTTCTCATTTGCAGATTGCGTTTGCATAGTATTTTGAATTTGTTAAAATTTAAATGAAAATGAAAGGGCCGGTTAAAAAAACCAACCCCTCCAATTGTTACGATATTGGATTACTTCTGATTATTTGGCGGCACCGCTTCTCTGTCCTTTGCCTTTGGGCCCGGTACCATCGCAGTCGCCAGCGCCTCTCTGACCGTTGCCCTGGCTACCTTTACCCATTTTACCGCCTTTGCGATTCTGCGGTCCTTCATAGTCTTCGTCCCGGCCATTGGGGATGCCGTCACCGTCGCTGTCCATCGCATTGTCATTGATACCGTCACCGTCTTCATCCACAAAACCGCGGGCGCCGTTGCCTTTGCGATTCTTGACCCCATCATAATCGTCGTCCTGACCATTGGGGATACCGTCATTATCATGATCGGCGGCATTATCATTATAACCGTCGCCATCTTCATCAATAAAGCCTTTGGCCTTTTGAGATTGACGCTTGAATGAACCCTCGTAGTCTTCATCCTGTCCATTGGGAATGCCGTCGCCGTCGTGATCGGGCGCATTGTCGTTATAACCATCGCCGTTCTCATCAACAAATCCAGGGCCATGCTGAACCTCTTCCGTTTGCTGGGCTGCGACCGGCGCCGCAGAGAATGCCAGTACCAGTAATGCTACACTTAAAAGACCTAAAAATGGATTGAACCGTTTCATTGTATTCCTCCTTGGTTTGGGTTTGGTTTATTGTTTCAGGTTCGCTTTAAACAATACAAGCCCCGTGCCAAAACTTTTAGAAACGTGTCTATTATATTGTTTTTAAATAACTTATAAATGTTTATTAAACTGGGAAGCTTGCGGGTTAATCGACCATTGGGTCGAACGCTGTTTTTAATCTGTCGATTGAGGCAACCATCCGACCTTTTCGTCGAGTTTTTCGACCGACCCGGCTCATTGAGACCTAAACTTCGTCATCCATGTAACCAGGGTTGAAATTCCAGAACCTGCTTATGGCCCTTGTATACTATTAAGAACCGATAGTATGATGATGATACACCATAATTTTCTGTACAAAAATTTTACTGGCATATTTATTGTAAGATTTTTCGTTAACATATAGAGTATGACATAAAAAAAGGAGGACGGATGATGTTACGTTATTCATTGTTACTTATATCTGTTGTATTATTGCTCATTGCTCCGGTAACGGCACAGGATTATTATGCAGGACAGGATACCTTGCAGGAGATTACGGTTACCGGAAAGGCTATGGTAGATACATCCACCCGCCATGCCAAATTTTTTATAGATACCGATGCGGATTCGCTAGCTGACTTTCGTCTGAATTTCGGACCCTTTTGGTATACACCGGACAGCAGTGAAGCAACCCGACCGCAGGACGGCGATGCCATCAAAATATTAGGTTATTTGTCCCGCGAAGAGGCGGATTCCCTTCCGGTTATTATAGTAGCGGAAATCAACGATTTATTCTGGCGGGATTTTTATCAACCGCGCTGGAATCCCAGAGCCCAAAACCGCGGCCGCCATCATCATCGCCATTCCTTTCGCAATCATCACGGTTTTGCCTTCGGCTGGTTTAACAGCGACAGTGTGCAAGTCGTTGATGTAGAAGGGGTAGCCCTGGTCGATTCCAATTTCCATTTTCCGCATTATTATCTGGATGCCGATCTGGATACCATGCCCGACTATTTTCTGAACTTCGGACCGCCCTGGTATCAGCCCGAAACCGATATCAGCAAACCGCAGCACGGCGATACCGTGCAGATTACCGGCGCCTTGATGGAACGGGCCGAAAGGGCTATGATACTCGTTTTTGAAATCAACGGTGAGGTTTGGCTGGATTCCACCGGTCTCGGCAGCCAAATGGGTGCAGGGTGGATTCATAAAAACATGAACCGCAATCGTTATATTCGCGCCCCATTTGATTCGTTATCCGGGCTGCGCATACCGGCAAACTGGAATGATGGTATGGGACACATGAAGATGATGGAACGTATGTACATGCAAATACTGCAGCTTTTCCCGCAAAATGTACCGCAATCCCGGAATCAAATCGGTTTTGCCGCTTTTGAAATCGGCGCCTTTAACCACCGTGGACAAAACATGATGCTCAATAATGATTCCGTCGGCGGCACTATGTCATTTGCCGAACAGGTAAACCTGCGCTTTCATTATAACGATATTCAGGTTAAAGGTTTTAATGTGGATGAACAACAGATTCAGCTCAAAGTCTGGAACCGGAACCACTGGCAGGTGGTTGAGGATGCCCAAATCGATACAGAAAACAACACGGTCAGCTATGCTTCAGCAACCGTTAACGGTGTCTATGTGCTATCAGGACCATCGGCTGCTACGAACTTAGATAATGAACAAAGTGAAGTGCCCGGCTCGTTTACTTTACAGCAAAATTACCCTAATCCTTTCAATCCCAAAACCACAATTTCGTTCACATTGAATGAGGACAGTAAAGTTACACTGAGTATTTATAATGTACTGGGACAAGAAATCGAACAGGCCATCGACACCCGCGTGAGCGCCGGCAGGCATTCGGTTGAAATTGATGGAAATAACTGGCCTTCGGGTATCTATTTTTACGAACTAAAGACCGAACAGGGCAGCGCCGTTCGGAAGATGACCCTGATGAAATAATTTATATTAAAGCATTATGATTACGTACAAGAGCCACTTAACTGAAGTGGCTCTTGTTATTTTAGACCGTTATCGGTAATCGCATTGTAAATACCGTCCCTTTGTTCAATTCACTTTCCACATTAATCACTCCCCTATGCTCATAAATAATACGCTGAACCATACTCAATCCAATGCCCGTTCCGGTATTTTTAGTCGTAAAATACAAATTAAAAATACTGTTTTTTACCTGCTCTTCCATACCCATTCCGTCATCTCTGATTTGAATTTCGATTTCATCTTGGGAAATCGAGTCAACATTAATTATGATGCTGCCGGAAGAGCCAATGGCATGAACACTGTTCTCTATCAGGTTTAAAAAAACCTGTCTCATTTGTTCTTCATCCCACTGTACTTTACCATCCCATTGGGCATGGATTTCAAATGTTATATTTTTTTCCTGGAATGTGGACAGGTATTGCTTTTCCAGAGTATTAAAAAACTGGATTAATTTGAACGATGTGGGCCGCACCGGTGCCGGACGGGCAAAACTTAAAAAGTCTTGCACAGTATGATTAATACGTTGGACTTCTTTGCTGACCAATTGTGCTAATTCATGGTATTCATTGGAATGCATTTGGGGTTCGAAATCTTTATCCAATTGTTGTATAATGGTACCTATTGTGTTTAGAGGATTCCGTATCTCATGGGCTACTCCGGAAGCCAGCTCTCCCATGGCCGATAGTCTTTGTTTACGTTCTATTTGCTCTTCCAGATGTTTTTGCTCGGTCATATCACGTATAACAATGATTGTATTGGTAATGCCTTCTTCATCATTGAAATTGTTTTTGGAAGCCAGTAAAAAGCGCTGTGACCCACTAATACGGCATTGAATTTGTTTTATGTTAGATCCATCTTCCAGCAGTCCGATACAATCCAATTCAGTAAAAAGAGGGACCACATCTTTGCCAATCGCTGCACCATGCTCCACCTTAAACAATTGTTCGGCCGCTTTGTTAAATACTTTTATTCCTTCTCTGGTATCAAATACAATAATTGCATCACTAACATTTTCAAGTATTTTTCCGGAATAGGTCTCGATTACCTCAAATTGTTTCTGGAGCAATTGAAATTTTTCTCTTGTAAAAATAAAACTGATGATAATCGACCCGAATGCTATTAATATGATACTGATTATAACCAGACGGCGAATAATACGTTCATTAATGGTTTGTACTAATTCCATGGATATACCCAGCCGGAATAAACCAATCGTTCTTCCTTTGTAATTAAACGGGTGTACAGCTTCGAAGATATTGAGCGTATCAAATTGCGTTGTACGTGTGCGGAATAGAGAATCTTGCAATGATTGCATTAAAAATTTTGATTGTTGTATGGCTTCCAGAACTCGGACATTGCCGGAAGCAGCTAATATATTGGCGGTATCCTGCAAAGAGGCAAAAACAATGTGTTGGTTTTTATTAACCAATCGTCGTAACAGACTGCCAAATCCTATGTCTTTGCGTATCTTTTGTAAAGCTTCCGCCTTTCCGCTTAATAATAAGGCACCATTATCTTTCAAAGCCAGGGCGACTTCGAAAAACAGTACATCGGTTCGCGGGTGCTTGCGAAATCCTATAATTAATGTATCCTGATAACCATCAAAAATGGGCATTAATTTTGGCCTCGGATCATAGCTTTCGGGCTTTTCAATGCCTCTGTCATAAAGCAACTTTCCTTGTTGATCATAAATACGAACCTGGGCAATACCATCGTACATTTCATCTTGAGCTAATCGTTTGCCGAATGCGTCATTTTTTTGGTAAAAGTGTTTTAACATAACCGCTTTTTCAAGCAATGCCTTGCGGGAAAAATCATCCAAATAACCATAAGTGTCCAGAGCATTACCCGATGCAATTAACAAGGTATTAAGCAAAGAATGGGCATCATTTTCCATTACCTGATACAGTTCACGTTTACTTTGGTACAATTCCAAAAGGGCGCTCACGATCATTATCAGAGCTAATGATAAAAAAATCAAAATCATATTGCGTGGTGTACCGGGTATTTTTTTAAATCGGTCCAATACATTCAAAGCGCTTACACCTCCCTATAGGTAGGATTTTCAGCGTGAAGACAACATCAAGAATTGTTAACTTACCGACTATTATAAATCATAGTTCGAAATATTGCTTAACCATTTAACGACAATAAAAATTAATCCTAACCCGTGTTTCTGTGCACTTTTACTAAAAGGATGCCTATGGGACTGAATAGTGCTGATCTAAAATCCGATCCCAAACCACCTATTCTGGACGGGAAAACTGACGGTCTCGTAGTTGAAACCACAATCAAAAATTTTCTCTACCCATCATAAATTCTCAAACCGGTTTAATTTAGAATATTTTGTTTAAATCCTAAAATAAAAATGGCGTCCGAATAATGGCCTTAATGTATCCGGCAAATTTAGCGGTTGAAAATTGCCAAATGGCCGATATGAGCCAGCTAATGGTGTAAAACATCAATTTCAGATATGGCCTTCTAGAATATAAGTCATTCATAAACATATTCTTAAAGTATCTGGCATTTATATTGCACATGATAAAGATTGTTAAATGGATTTTGACCATAATTTCACGGAGGATACTATGCAAACTTTAAAAACGCTGCTTATCTCAGTATTATCATTAACAACCTTGATCCTTTTCTTTAGCTGTGAACACAATCCGCCATTCGATCCGTCTGAAAGCACCATCAATGATGGTAACGTTTCGAATGGTATTTATGACAGTGGCGCTAACTTTGATTTGTTTGCCTCACATACCTTTTCATACTGGAATACGGAAAATGGTTATTTCGGAGGTCGTTTTAACTTAGCAAGCGGTCATGAAATTTGGGTTGAAGATTTGGCCCTTACGCCACCAGAGGGAACACCAGTTGGTGAAGATATCGTTATTAGTGCCGAGTGCAGCAGATCTGCAGGTGAAAATGAATTGGTTTATACATTCGGGCCTTCCGGGAGCCAGTTTTCTCCTCCTCTAAAAATCCAACTGGATAGGGCCAAGTACGATATCGACAATGCCAATCTTTTCCTGATTGATGAGGAGGGTAATTACATTGAACAGGACGAAGATGATATCAATTATGATGATGAATATTTAAACATTTCCATTCATCATTTTTCGCGATATGCTGTCAGCATTGACTAACTATTCATAATTAATCTGTTTTTGCACAAGCTTACATTACACTAGAGATTTAAAATCGATGAGATGCCGGAGAAATTGCTGTTACCTTTTCTTCGGTATTTCATTATTCATTTTATATTCTTTGCTGAACCTACGTTTTTATTAACTTTCATAGTTTTTTGAATTCCGGTAACCTTGTCTGCAATTAGTGCCAGCCACCTCCAACTGTAACGAATGCCAACTTCAGTTACCTGTTGAACCGCTTTCCTACAGTTATCTTTTTTATTTTAGTTCGCATTTTATTATAGCCGCGGCTAATGTTATCAACTTATTTGTTGCCGATATAACAAAATCGATCCATTCGATTAGAGAAGTGTATTCCAATTCGTTCGGGGAAAATGTCTCTACTAACATCCATTTTAATGCCGGTCAAAAACTATGGTATATTTTTAATTAAAAAGGTAATGCAAGATTAAACTATTGCCAATTTGGTCGAATATAGAGCAAGCTCGGTTAAAGTTAAATTCTAATCAAACTGCGTCAGTAATATGCAAAAAGAATATATACCCGATACGGTTAATTATCCGACAAATGATTTATATCAACCTATTGAATCTCTTTCAAAATTAAAAGGTATTTTTAAAAAGACCACAAACGGTAAGGGTGGAGTTGTAATTATTGAAGGTGAAACCGGAATCGGGAAGTCCACGTTGCTTCATCACTTTAAAAATGAAATTCAGCCGGGTAACACCGAAATTCATACCACCGATTTCAAAACCGACACGCATACTCATCCCTATTCTCCCTTTTTATTTTTAACCAATGAATCGGCAACCGAAACCGAGGTTGCCACAGCAAAAAAGAAAAAAAAATTTAATACCGATGGCCCCGTTACAGAAAGCAAAGGCCTGTTCAACTGGCAGGCCCTTGAG
>WJIP01000351.1 GCA_014730185.1 Caldithrix sp.
AAACGCCAACGACCATGACATCGTATTTCAAGGAAACGGGTCCACCTCAACCACGTTATCTTTTCTCGTTGGCAAGAATAACAACTGTTTCACCATTAGAGGTGCGTTTGTGGGTGATAAAGTTGAATTGAATTCCGGTATAGATAAAGGTGATAACACCATTTCGGTATCAGACCCATCAGGTTTTTCTTCCGGTGATTGGATACATTATTTTGAGTACTTATTTCCTGTTAAAGAAGTAAATGATTGGCCTAAATCTATCGGACAGATTACTAAGGTAGAATCTATTAATTACGGAACGAGCACAATTACTTTGCAAAGAGAAGCCTCAAAGAATTATTCAACTTCGTACGGCCCATATATTGAAAAAATAAATCCTGTTATGAATATTGGCTTAGAAAAATTAAAGATAAAGCGTATGGACGGTTCTAAATCAAATGACGGATCAAATGGCAGTAATATTATTTTTTCAAGAGCTGTTAATTGCTGGATTAAAGGCGTCGAATTTGAACAAACCAGTAAGCACCATATTGTTGTTAATTTTTCTTCCAATTTGGAAATGAGCGGTTGTTATTTTAATGATGCCCGTGATCACGGAGATGGTGGTTATGGGTACGGTGTTGCTCTTCAAAGAAGCACAAACTACTGTTTAATCGAAAATAATATCTTTTATCATTTAAGACATTCTATGCTTGTTCAAAGCGGCGCCAATTCAAATACTTTTGAATTGAATTATTCAAGAAAAGCGTATGCTACCTATGGTGTTTTCCCTTATGGACCTCCAGATATATGTTTACATGGAAGATATCCTTTTGCAAATATGTTCGAGCAAAACAATGTTGAATTAATAGCTGCTGATGACTCACATGAGAATGAAAGTTCCGGTATAAATAATGGGCCTTATAATGCTTTTGTTAGAAATGTTGTCTATGATGATCCTGCTTATGAATGGCGTATTATTTCTTTAAAGGGGGCTCCACATTCAAGTGTCCTGGGCAATTATATATATTGGCCTGATCAATGCCCTTTACAAAAGAGTGACGGAACTTCTATAGATAGAGATATTCATGGTATTGCTGTTTCTGAGAACCCTCCAAATGATACTTATGAGACAGGCTATGTCATAGAACATTGTACTTTATGGCTTTCTTCGTACTATAATTGGAATAACACCTTTCTTAATGATATTTCATATTATTATTCTAATGAACCTACATTTTTAGATGTTTCTTATACCAATTACACGTGGCCAGCTTGTGGTCCTGCATTATACCCGGAACGTATTGCATTAACTCAATCTATCCCGGCAAGGGGAAGATATTCTCACTCTGTACCTAAAACCTATATAAATGACCACACCAAATGGCCGCCCGAACCTCTGGCGGTGTCAATTTCTGGTCCTTCGTTCTTAGCGAGTGGTGAAACCGGCACATTCACCGCCAATCCCTCAGGCGGCAGCGGCGATTACACCAACTACCGCTGGTGGGAACGCAATGATGAGGGCGGCATCACCCCATACAGTAAAGATAATACCATTTTAGCGCCGCCCCAAAACTACTGGATCGAGCAATACGGCTGGGAAGGCCAGCAATCCGTACAGGTGGCCCGCACGTATGATTTCTCGCTCAAATGCGAGGTGACCGACTCGGATGGAAATACCGCTATTGACATCCATTCGGTCAATGTGGGCGGTTTGCAAAAGGCCGGAGGCGATATGGCCAAAGTATCCCAACCGGTTCCGGAAACCGTCGAGTTAACCGGCAACTATCCCAATCCCTTTAATCCCGCGACAACCATAAAATTCGGTTTGCCGCAGGAAGCCCAGGTTAAACTATCGATCTTCTCCATCACCGGCTAAAAGATTGCGACGCTGGTCAACCGTTTTTGCAGCAAGGCCTGATAACAATGAATGGTTGAATTAATGAATTGGTGATGCAATTCAATAGTTCAGTGATTCAATACATCAATTCCATGGTCTTGGCCAAATAAAGACGGGTAATGCAAAAACGTTATGTGTTTACCCCCCTTTTAGTTCCCCCCTGACAGGGGGAAAGAGGGGGGTATAAAGATAATGAGCTTTATTGATGTTGGCTTAACGGCCGTTTCCAAGCCTTCGCCCTGCGCTATTATATTTGGGCAAATTTTTAGCGTTAACCTTCTCAACCGCTTTACATCGGGTGAATATTTAACGCAACGACACAGTCAAAGTCCCTTCCCTATTGCATTAGGGAAGGGATTTAGGGATGGGTAATCAGGCTGGCTAACTCACAGAGTGGGCAATGCCAGGCTTTAATAGCCCCAAAAACAAAATTCAAACAGCAAACAATATTCAAATTCCAATTATCAAAATTACAAACCTACCCCGAAGCGCTAAATGCCGTTTTGTTCATTGGGTATTGTGATTTGAAATTTGTTTGGGATTTGTGGTTTGGGATTTGTTTGTAATTTGCTATTTGAGATTTGTAATTTTCCTGCGAATCAGCGGATCAACGGATTAAATGAAAGGAGGGATATTTTGCATATCTGAATTTTTTAATTTTTTTTAAAAAATGTGACTTTTTGGGCCGTTTCTCCGACTCATAGTAGTAGAGCGTTTTTTAAAAAATCATTGGAAGCCAATAAACTTTAAAACTATTGTTCGATGTACTGCTTAAATACGTTGGAGATATTATGCCGATCAGCCCTATTTTATAG
>WJIP01000352.1 GCA_014730185.1 Caldithrix sp.
GTTCAATCCGGTGCATTTGACAAAGTCGATCAAATCGAACGGTTTAAATCCGCTCTATATGGCCCGCTTGGTGCAGTTGGTGATCAATATTTCTGGGCAACCATTAAACCAACGGCGGTCATACTGGCAGTAGCGGGCATTGCCATATTTGAACCATTATGGCTAAAATTGATTTTTCTTGCACTATTGCTTATCCTTTACAACGTTCCACATTTAATGGTACGCATCAAAGGGCAATATTATGGATACCGCAAAGGATTTCAGATATATCGTGATATCTTCATCGAAAGGTTTGACAAAAGCAGAAGGTTCTACAAGATACTGGGCGTCGTTTTTTTAGGATCATGTATTGCATTTATAAGTTTTTCCCATGTAAACCGGGATGGTTTGCATCTGCTGATTTTTATTTCGAGTATTCTGTTAACGTACCAATTGCGCATCAAACAAAAGTCGTTTTTTATAATAGTTTTGCTACCTGTGACGTTGGCTCTTATTATCGGAATACTTGTAGGTATCATATGATCAAAGAGATATTTAAGATAAAAAATAAGCATGGTTTGCATGCCAGGCCAGCTGCCCAGTTTGTTAAAGTTGCAGGGCAGTTTGAATCAAATATTAAAGTATTGAAGGACGGCCTGGAAGTTGACGGCAAAAGTATTATGGGTGTTATGATGCTGGCTGCGGAACCCGGAAGTGAAATTGAAATTCATATCAACGGTGGCGATGAAGAAAAAGCACTGCAGGCCATCAAAGACTTAGTGGCGAAAGATTTTTACGATAATGCCAAAGAATAAACAATTTAATAAAACAGTCAAACTGAGCGGTATTGCCACATCTCCCGGCATAGCCATAGGCCCGGCATTTTTATTCAGACCACTGTCCATAAATATAGCGGAGTTGGAAAGTAATGTTAGTGATGTGGAATATGAAATCAAACATTTCGAAGACGCCATCAGTAAAGTTTCCAATCAAATATCGTTTGCGCATCACAACAGCCAGCAGAAGTTTCAGGATCAGTTTGCAGATATTTTCGAAAGCCAGCAAGCTTTTTTAAAAGACCCGGTTTTAATTAATGAAATAAAACAAAAAATAAAGGAAGAAAAGCATTCCGCAGCGCTGGCTGTATCGGTTATTCTGGCCGAAAAAAGCGAACATTTTATTAATTTGGAAAATACATATTTTCGGGAACGAGCTTATGATATTATTGATCTGAAACAGAAGCTTATCAATGCGTTACTGGGAATCGATATCGATTATCAGTTATCCAAGCCATCCATTGTGGTAGCCGATATGTTGTCACCTAGCGATACGGTAAACTTTAACCGAAATTTTATATTAGGATTTCTTACCGATAAAGGCGGTTCCAATTCCCATGCCGCTATTCTGGCCCGGGGCCTTCGAATTCCATCTGTGGTGAACGGCTATAATTTGTCAAAATTTATTCAGCCGGATCAGTTAATTATCGTCGATGGTTTCCAGGGTGAAATTATTATCAACCCGGATGAAAAAACCAAAGAAAAATATCTGAACATCCAGGTTGAGTTCATTGATTTCGAAAATAAACTTTTAAGTGAAATAGATAAAGAGGCGGTTACCGCTGATGGTCATAACATCCGGCTCTCGGCCAATATCGAATTTTCACATGAGGTTAATGATGTCAAAGTAAACCATGCGGATGGCGTGGGTTTGTTTCGAACAGAAAGTTTGTTCATTGAAAAACAAAAAGAACCGTCCGAAGAAGATCAATTCGAAGTCTATAAAAAGATATTGGAGCAATTGAACCCGCAACCTGTTGTTATCCGTACTCTTGATTTGGGTGGTGATAAAATTCTGGAAGGATACAGTTCGGATAATGAGATGAATCCGTTCCTGGGATGGCGTGCCATACGCTTTTGCCTAGACCGGCCGGGTATCTTTAAAACTCAGTTAAGAGCAATATTAAAGGCCAGTGTGTACGGTAAAGCGCAAATTCTGATACCCATGATTTCGTCCATCGAAGAAATTATGGGGGTGCGTAAAATTTTTGATGAAGTAAAGAAGGAATTGCGCGATACAGGTGTTAGTTTTGACAACAATGTGCCCATCGGAGTGATGATCGAAACCCCGGCAGCAGCCATGGTTATAGAACATCATGCAAAGTATGCCGATTTTTTTAGTATTGGTACGAACGATTTAACACAATATGTGCTGGCTATTGATCGGACAAACGACAAGGTTTCAAAATATTATAATACATTTAATCCGGCGGTTTTATATTTTATTGAATATTCAATTAAAACGGCTAAACAGAGTAATAAAGAAATTACTTTATGTGGTGAATTCGCTGCTGTTCCCCAGGCCATTCCGATATTGTTGGGTATGGGGCTCAGACATTTTAGCATGAATCCGTTTTACCTGCCGGAGGCTAAAAAAATTATTCGATCAATAAAAGTAGAGGAGTGTGTTAATCTTTTAGACGAAATAAGGCCTCTGGACACAGGGCAGGCCATCCAGGAAAGATGCAATAAATTTATTAAAAAGCACGTTCCCGATTTAAAATATTTAATGTAGGAGATATGTATGTACTCTGTAGACAAGTTCGGGTATAAAAATATTTTATTAAATTTTCATGAACAGATTAAGGAAAGTAAATCCATATATGATTCTGCCCAGATAAAACTCGATCAGAAGCGTATAAAAAACATCCTCTATGTGGGTATGGGGGGCTCAGCTATTGTTGGCAATATATTGTATGATGTGTTGTTCGATCAGATCAAAATTCCGATGGATGTTGTACGAGGATATTTTGTACCGCATTATTGCAATGAAAATACGATGGTAATTGCTTCCAGTTATTCGGGTAATACGGAAGAGACCATCAACGCCTTGCAGCAAGCCCATGATAAAGGCGCTCAGATTGTCGTTACGAGTTCGGGCGGGCAACTAAAAAACATAGCCGAAGCAAAACATTGGCAAAGGTTAATCATTCCATCCGGATTAGCACCCCGTTTAGCCATCGGCTATCTGTTCTTTACCGTATATCATGTTTTGGGCAAATTTAATCTGATCGAAGGATATAACGAACATTTAACAGATTTAATCAGATTTGTTCAAAACACCGCTAAACGCAATGATTACATGCAGACGGAGGGGCATGTCTTATCTAAGGAGCTGGCCCATGTGATTCACGGAAATATCCCGGTGATTTATTCCACAGCACCGTACTTAAAAACGGTATCGTATCGCTGGCAAAATCAGTTTCAGGAAATGGGCAAATCCATGGCCTTTGCCAATGTATTACCGGAAATTAACCATAATGAAATAATGGGTTGGGAACACAACATCGATGTATTGGATCGTTTTATCGTCATATTTCTGGAAAATGAAACCCCTCATCCCAAAATTAAAAAAAGAATCGAGTTATCGAAAGAAATAATAAAACGAAGAGGTGTCAGAGTGGTTGATATTTATACCGATGGCAAAAATACCATGGAAAAAATATTTTCCGCAATAATGTTGGGCGATTGGGTGAGTTACTATCTGGCCCTCGCCTATAAAAAAGATCCGAATGAAATTTCACATATTAATTTTGTCAAACAGGAATTAGCCAAACTTAATAACTGAGGATATTTTTCTGCGGATATTCAAAGCAACTTGATGGATTTAGGATAAAGGAGTGGTTTATGGGAAGTTACTTATTTTCTTCAGAATCGGTAACGGAAGGGCATCCGGATAAGATAGCGGATCAAATTTCAGATGCGATACTGGATGCGGTTCTTGATAAAGATGAATTCGGGCGCGTAGCATGTGAAACCTTTGTGACAACAGGATTAACATTGATAGGTGGTGAAATAACTACCGATTGTTATGTGGATATACCCGTGGTGGCCCGTAATGTCATCAAAGAAATCGGATATACCAATGCCAATTTTGGGTTCGATTATGAAACGTGCGCCGTTATGACAACTATCGATCAGCAATCACCGGATATTGCCATGGGCGTGGATAAAGCTGGTGCCGGGGATCAGGGCATGATGTTTGGCTATGCCTGTAAAGAAACGCCGGAGCTGATGCCAATGCCCATAGCATTAGCCCATCGCATAACGCGCAAATTAGCCGAAACCCGAAAAAACGGGAAATTAAATTTTTTAAGACCGGATGGGAAAGCACAGGTTTCTGTACGCTATGTGGATGGAAAACCGGAAACGGTGGAGAAGGTGGTTGTGTCCACGCAGCATAATGAAGATGTTGCAAAGGATGAACTGAAAGAGAGTATTATAGAAGAGGTGATTAAACCGGTTATATCCAATGAAATGATCAAGAAATCGAATATAGATTATTATATCAATCCGACAGGACGTTTTGTTATCGGCGGGCCTCAGGGAGATGCGGGCCTTACAGGTCGTAAAATTATTGTGGATACCTACGGCGGTGTTTATAGCCATGGCGGCGGCGCTTTCAGCGGTAAGGATCCCACAAAAGTGGATCGTTCTGCCTCATATTTTGCCAGGTATGTGGCGAAAAATATTGTAGCAGCAGGCTTGGCTGACAAATGCGGACTGCAGGTTGCTTATGCGATAGGTGTGGCCGAACCGGTTTCACTGTTTGTGGAAACCTTTGGTACGGGTAAAATGGATGATGAAAAACTGAGTGAGCGAATTCGTAAAGTTTTTGATTTTACCCCTGCAGGTATTATTGAAACGTTAAACTTAAGGCGGCCGATTTTTAGAAAAACAGCTGCCTATGGTCATTTCGGAAGACAGGAACCGGAATTTACATGGGAAATGACCGATATGGTTCAAAAGTTAACCAAATAAAAAAATCACATTTATAGCGGAAGGGATTCTCGGGTCACGGAATCCCTTTTTTTATTGTACAGGACAATAAAGCATGTTTTGGTGACGTCCTAGTATTAGAAGGAGTATCCATGAGCAGGGATCATAAAACGTTTATGAGGGAAGCAATTAAAGAAGGCTACAAAGCGTTGCCTGCCGATGATGTACCTGTTGGGGCGGTTGTGGTTTCCAATGGTCGTATTATTGGTCGCGGTTACAACCAGGTGGAACTATTGAATGATCCCACAGCCCATGCCGAAATGATTGCTATAACAGCAGCCGCCTCAACAATTGGAGATAAATGGTTGGGTGAGGCAACCCTGTATGTTACGGTAGAGCCATGCGCCATGTGTGCAGGGGCCAGTGTTTTAGCCCGTTTAAAGCAGGTTGTCTATGGTGTGCAGGATATAAAAACAGGTGCGCATTCCAGCTTATTCAATCTGTTGAATGATCCTCGTCTAAACCATCAAATTGAAGTAGTTCCCGGCGTAGAAAAAGAGGCATGTGCTGCACTAATGATGGATTTCTTTCAATCATTGAGAAATCAAAGAAAAGAAAATAGAGAGCGATGAGCAAGCCGATTAAACTGCATGGGACTCCAGTAAACAATTTAATATGTGCTTTTTCAGATAGATCAGCTATATGAGGAATCGGTCCGATCCTCATCTAAAAGGATTCAATAAAGAACGTTGAAAGCTGATTTCTTTATAAGAGGATTTTTGGTTGGTATGAATGCACCACATAAAAAAATATATCTCACGATAGTTGTTCTTCTGATAGTGGTTATATCGGTATTGCACTATCAAACATCGACAACAAAGTGGCAGTTTCATTTGGTTTACATGCAATCCTACTTTATTCCCATTTTGTTAGCAGCATTTCAGTTTGGCGTGCGCGGAGGTCTTGGGGCAGCTCTGGCTGTAAGCGCAATTTATCTTCCCCATGTAATGCTGCAATGGGGTGGCCTGATCGAAAATAATCTGATGCGTTTTATGCAACTGGTTCTGTATAATGTGCTGGGTTTTTTAACGGGGCTTAAAGCGCAAGGTGAGCAAAAAGAAAAAGAAAAATATCAGAAGACAGCGGAAAATCTGGAACATTCCTTAAAGCAGCTTAAAGAACAATCAGAGCGCATATCCGATATGGAAGAGCAACTGCGGAATACTGATCGTTTAGCGACGATCGGAGAGCTAACAGCAAGTCTGGCACACGAAGTGCGCAATCCACTGGGATCAATTCGGGGAGCCGTGGAAATTATCCGGGATGCTGTTCCCCGGGATGTTAAAAAAATGGAATTTTTTGATATTTTGATCAACGATACCCAGAGATTGAACGAAGTCGTGGAAAACTATCTGTCTTTTGCCAAACATAAACCAAAACAACTGGTTGACTTTTCTGTACAGGAAACCATAAATAACATAATACTTATGTTGGGCGCAAGAGCCCGAAAAAGTAATATTCGGTTTGAAACGCACATGCCTCAACATCCACTGATAATCAAAGGTGACCCTAACCATTTATGGCAGGCAGTAATGAATGTATCGTTAAATGCAATTCAGGCGATGCCTGAGGGAGGCGTTGTTAAAATTATTGCTGAGCCCTTTGATTCCGGGTATTATGCGGAGAACAAACACGTAAATACTGAACAGAAAAGCGAAACTGTTCGGTTGATGATCCAAGATGAGGGTGTTGGCATAAAAACCGAACAGCAAAAGGCAATATTTAAACCATTTTATACCACTAAGCAGGAAGGCTCCGGTTTGGGTCTGTCAATAGTCAAACGAATTGCGGAAGAAAACGACTGGCAACTGCAGGTCAAAAGCAAACTGCATAAAGGAACTGAATTTCAAATTATCATTCCCCGACAACAAAAACAATCGGAGTGAAAGGAATAGATGAACGTTTTACTCATTGATGATGATGGAAATCTTGCAAAGGTTGTCTCTTATCAGTTGCATCAAGCCGGGTATACGGTCGACACGGCCGCCGATGGAGGCCAGGGCCTCGAACGGTTTAAAAAGGGCGATTACGACATTGTTATCTGTGATATACAAATGCCGGATATGACTGGAATTGATGTACTCAAATATGTGCGTGAGATCGATCGAAAGGTTGTTTTTATTATTATTACGGCATATGGAAGTGTTGATAATGCTATAGAAGCCTGCCGTTTGGGAGCTGATGACTATTTGTCTAAACCATTTGGCAAAGAACAATTAATCTTTACACTGGAAAAAGCGGTGCGATTTAATCGGTTGCAATCGGAGAATATCCACCTGAAAAATCAACTGGGAAAACAATTTCGCATCGAAAATATGGTGGCTAAAAGCGGTCTTATGCGTGATACTTTAAAAATGGCAAGTCAGGTGGCAGCAAGCAATGCCACGGTACTTATCCAGGGAGAAAGCGGCACTGGTAAGGAGCTTATTGCCAGGGCCATCCATTATAACAGCGAACGCAGGGAACAACCCTTAATAACAATTAACTGCCCGTCAATACCCGACCATTTGATGGAAAGTGAGTTGTTCGGACATATCAGGGGGGCATTTACCGGAGCGTATAAAGACCGCACCGGCAAGTTCCAACTGGCAAACGGTGGCACCGTCTTTCTCGATGAAATTGGTGACCTCAGCTCTGATATGCAGGCAAAATTATTGAGAGTCTTACAGGAGCGGGAATTTGACCGGGTGGGGGAAGATAAACCGATTAAAGTAGATGTAAGGGTTATCACGGCTACAAATCGGGATTTACAAAAAATGGTTGAAGAAGGAACATTTCGTGAAGATCTGTTCTATCGGTTAAGCGTTGTTCCCATTACGATTCCCCCGCTGAGGGATAGGACTGAGGACATCCCCTATTTAGTGGATTTTTTCCTTCGTAAATACAGCTTGGGGCACAAAACATATGAGGTTGAACCGGAGGTAATGTCGGTATTTAAGTCATATCATTGGCCTGGTAATGTAAGAGAGCTGGAAAATATTATCGAACGACTGGTAACTATGGCTGTAAGCTCAATAATCACAAAAGATAATCTTCCCAGATATTTTTTTGAACAAGACAATGTACCCGGCGAGAATACCATAGAATTAAGCCTATCCACAGATGATTTCACATTGGATAACGCCGAGCGGAAAATTATACAACTGGCCTTGAATAAGGTCGGCCATAACCGATCAAAAGCCGCCCGCCTCCTCAAAGTACCGCGACATGTTTTACTTTATCGTATGAAAAAATTGAGTATCGAATAAGAATGTAATATTATTACAATGAACAACCTGTTTAAAATAAATCGATTCAATATACAGCCGGAAAGAAAGGCAATGCCCAACCGTAATTAGGGTTTAAAAACGCTGTGCGGTAAAACTGGTAATCCGGATTTTAGATTCTGCATAGTAAATTTCATAACACTCCGGTGTTTATGTCCATTCCGGGGGGCTGAATCCGGTCAAATTGACAATAATTATACAGCACATTCATCTGTTTTTGAAAATCCGTGTAAGTACTTGACATTGTCCATCCCATCCAATATATTTGCTCCGCCTTATGGCATATCAGCGCCTGTAGCTCAATTGGATAGAGCGTTGGATTCCGGTTCCAAAGGTTGGGGGTTCGATTCCCTCCAGGCGTACATTGTGTTCCAGGATAATGGCAGGTTTTATGGAAAGAGGCATGAAATATTTTACCGGTATTCGAAGAATTTAGTCGGAACGTCTTTAAGCCAGTCGTATATATAGATTCCTGCTATATTTAATTTAGATCCGTTCGCTGCAAATCAGAAAAGGGAAAAGAACCATTATTTAAGAGGATGTAATGGCCGAAAAAGTCACACCCCGGGATGTTGATTATTCAAAATGGTACACGGATGTTGTATTACAAGCAAAACTTGCCGATTATGCCCCTGTGAAAGGTGCCATGGTCATTCGGCCCAATGGATATGCAATTTGGGAAGCGATTCAAGCCAACCTGGATAAAATGTTCAAAGATTCCGGACATGTTAATGCTTATTTTCCTTTATTGATTCCGGAAAGTTTTATGCATAAAGAAGCTGAACATGTGGAGGGTTTTTCGCCGGAGTGCGCTGTGGTCACCATAGGGGGCGGGCAGGAGCTGGAAGAACCTCTTTATATTAGGCCCACTTCCGAGACCGTTATCTGGAGTATGTATAAAAAATGGA
This sequence comes from Caldithrix sp., assembly GCA_014730185.1. Taxonomy (GTDB): domain Bacteria; phylum Calditrichota; class Calditrichia; order Calditrichales; family Calditrichaceae; genus WJIP01. The sequence continues at coordinate 8,989 of WJIP01000352.1, forward strand.
TTATGAGTTATCGCGATCTGCCAATTCTCATCAACCAATGGGCTAATGTTTTACGATGGGAAATGCGCACCCGTTTATTTTTAAGGACATCGGAATTTTTGTGGCAGGAAGGTCATACCGCTCATGCGTCTTATGAAGAGGCTGAAGAGGAAACTGTAAAGATATTAAATATCTATAAAACCTTCGCCGAAGATTTTTTAGCTATCCCGGTTATCGCCGGTAAAAAAAGCGAGTCGGAAAAATTTGCCGGTGCTATGCACACATATTGTATTGAAGCCATGATGCAGGATAAAAAGGGATTACAGGCCGGCACCTCCCATAATTTAGGCCAAAATTTTGCAAAAGCTTTTGAAGTGCAATTCCAGGATAAGCAAGGTGAACTGAACCATGTCTGGGCTACATCATGGGGCGTAAGTACACGATTAATCGGCGCATTGATTATGGCTCACAGCGATGACCGCGGCTTAGTATTGCCTCCGAAGCTGGCTCAACGTCCTGTGGTGATCGTACCTATCTGGCGGGGAGATGATGAAAAAAAGAAAGTTTTGGAATTTGCCGACCAGGTACACAGTGAATTAAAACAGAAATACAATGTAATATTTGATGACCGGGAACAGTATAAACCCGGGTTTAAATTTTCGGACTGGGAATTACAGGGCATCCCTTTGCGCATAGAGATTGGCCCCAAGGATGTTGCCAAAGAACAATTGGTATTGGTTAGACGGGATAATTTACAAAAACAATTTATAAATCGACAGGAATTACTAGTCAAGGTGGATGAAGCATTATCGGATATGCAAATCGATCTCCTGGAAAAGGCCCGGCAGTTTCGCGACGATAACACGCATGTGAAAGATGATTATAAAGAGTTTCAAGCCACGCTGGATCAATCCGGTGGATTTATTAAGAGTCATTGGTGTGGTTCAGCAGAATGCGAGGCTCGCGTTAAAGATGATACTAAGGCCACCATCCGCTGTATCCCTTTTGATGAGCCTCAGGAAAAAGGACACTGTGTCGTTTGCGGCAAGGAATCGTCACAACGGGTTATTTTTGCCAGAGCTTATTAAAGTGGTAAATATTCATCCGATGTTAGAATTTCCATCGTCTGATGAGTACGGATTATTGAGGAAACATTATAATATCGGTAACGTTAAGCTAAATATGTTTTTGAAAAAGAAGAAATTATATGAGTAATTATCGACAGTTAAATGTTGGACCCTATGGGGCTCTTCCGCCGGCGATAAAGAACATAATCTTTATTAACGGTATCATTTTTTTAATGCAGGTGATCAATAGCGGTCTGAATCGGGTGATCTTAACCAATTTTGCATTGAGCCCGCAGGACGTGATTTACCAATTTAAAATATGGCAGCTTGTTACGTACATGTTTTTGCATGGCGGCTTTTGGCATATTTTTTTCAACATGTTCATTTTTTGGATGTTTGGGTCTGAGCTGGAACGAGAATGGGGAACGCGTGAGTTTCTCAAATATTATTTTATTACGGGAATCGGTGCCGGAATAATCAATATTTTATTATCCACTGCACCGACGATTGGCGCATCGGGTGCGGTCTATGGTGTTATGCTGGCATACGCCCTGCGTTATCCGGATCGATTGATTTATATCTGGTTTCTTTTTCCGGTTAAAGTTAAATATTTAATGGGATTTCTTACCGTATTTTCCTTTTTATCTACTTTTGGGGCTTACAATGACGGGATTGCCCATGCCGCACATCTGGGTGGTATTGTTATAGGTTTCTTCTATCTTAAATATTGGTATCTGTTTTATAAGGTAAAATCCACCTTCAAAAATGTCGGTTCAGGCAGCGGTTTGAAATCCAAATCCGGTAAGTTTTCAGGTAATAAATCTTCAAAAGAAGATGATAAAACCGAATACTATCGGAAAGCCATTGATGAATTGTTAGATAAAATTAATCGCGTAGGATACCTTAATTTATCCGACGAAGAAAAGAAACTGTTGGAAGAAGGCAGCCGGTATCTGCGTGAACATGAAAAAAACAACTTTAATTAATATAATGTTTGCTCCGGGGAGGTAGAATTAATGAGTTATTTCGAAAATCTGACCTGTGGCTGTGAGGATTGCCACTATAATCATGATAATTTGTGTTACCGGGAAACAATCACTCTTGATCTAAACGGTACTTGCGAAGACATGACCACATGCGATGATTTCGAATGTCAGGATTGTGAATTTTTTGATTTTTGTAAAAAAGATAAAAAATATAATTCCGCTGCATTTACCAGTAATGAAGATTATTATAATGATGATGAATATTAATCTCAAATAACACCGGCAGCATCCAGTGTAGTGTGAATCGGATTCTGCCGGTTTTATCAACTAAAAATTTTTGTGAACTGACCGCCAAACTCACAGCTTAATTATAACTTTATTTCCACTCTGATTTTGTATCATTCTCTCTGACCGGTATAAAGATATACTATTTTGCCAGGGAATATATTACAGTTTGATTGATTGATGAATACCGGCAAAAGACAACCAGTTGTAACCACAATTCCTTTCGTTACAATGGTGAGCATTTGAATAGCAATGCTAAAAATATTTTCTGCAGCAATTAAAAATAAGAATTACGTGCATACATTAAGATCATAGTGCCTGGAAAGCCAATTTACAATCCATGGAAAGAAACCATAAAACCCTTAAATTTTGTGTTATTGAGGGGATGTGATGGTTGTTTTTGCGTATATTTCGAACTTGAATAAGTAATATTCAGATGTTTGAGTAAAAATTGAACCATTGAATTTTCAAAATGGGGTCTTATGAGCTTGAAGAAACCTTGTACTTGAATACGGTATCCGGATGTTTTAATTTTGACAAATCCACCGCCTTGGAATTGGCCTTTGCTAAAGGTTAAAATCTCAAGAAATTGGAAATTATAGCCATGGCGATTTTCAACAAGGTCATTGCTTTCCGACAATACTATATTTTTGATAATTTGGATATCCCCAATATTGTCCTGATAAGAATTTTTTAGATTTCGGCCGCGTCTGAGAAGTATGTCATTAGCCTCGGATGACCATGAGACAAGTATAGGTTTAAGTGGAGTTCCGTTTATCAATTCTGTGGACAGGCCAAAGCGCAACCCATAACCCAATTTTAACTGGCGTGGCAATGGCTCTTTTAGGTATGTATCCGTATAGCTAATTCCATCTCTTAAATTATGTTTACTGTATCCAATGCTTAAATTTAATGTCGGTCGTAACTTCGAATATTCTATTGTATCACCAAAATTAAATAATTTTTCATAGGCTGTAATAAGCGGTAAATTGAATATAAAACCAAAGTCGATGGCATTTGCTTTTGCTTTACCCGCATTATAGGGCCCTACTTTAGAAACGACGGATTTAAAAGTATACCCCGCTGAAATGCTAAACCAGCTTGTATATTGAAGCCCCAATGTATAGGCATTGTACCATTCTCTGGGTTCAAAGGTATTGATAACGTTACCGCTTTCGTCGGTAATGGTTTGATGACCTAAATTTAACAAGGTATTTATGTAACCCAGACCAATACTGAATGGATGTAAATAATCTTTTTTAAAACGATACCCGAGAGCAAGCGCTTCCGATTCCAGTATTAAATCGTTAAAATTAAATTGAGGCAACCAATCAACATTCGCGGTATGAAATGCCAAATTATCCATTGAACCAAAATGTCCCAATTGGGCCGGATTATAGAATCGACCAAAGGCATCGTCTGTGGGTAGGGCGGTGTAAGAGCCGGCCATTCCATTAAGAGACGGAGACGGTTGAATGCGCAGAAACGGAACGGCGCTACTACCGGCCTGTCCCAAAACTACGTTTGCTATAAGCAATAGGCTGACAGTGATGAACAACAGAGTTCTGGGTAACATATTTAAACCTCACCGCTAATTTGAAGTTAAGTGATGGCTCTATTGCGGATCATGAGAAGTGCATGCACCTTCATAATCCCAATTCACTGGAAATGATATGGATGAGTACAATATTTACTGACATTTATAATGCATATTGGTATATTCGATAGGTTTTATATCGTTTAGCGCCAAAAGCTTCAATGGCCCGGTTCATGGTATGGTTATCTTCCAGAATCCAGGACATTTCGCCTTCAACATAGCCATTTTGTTCACCACGTTTAATGGTTTCTTTATAAAACACAGAACCCAATCCCATAAATTGGTATTGCTGTTTTACGCCCAGAATAATTACCCTTAGCGTTGTGATTTTACGACGCTCAAACAGTAATTTAAAGATGCCGCCGGGCAATAGCCGGCCATTGGGAATTTTGGCGAGAATTTCATTAATATTGGGTAGGGCTACACTAAAGGCTATGGGTTCACCCTCCTTTTCAGCCATGAGCAATAGTTGTTCATCCGCTATGGGCTTTAAATCATCAGCAATGGCATTAATTTCTTCATCGGTAAACGGCACAAAACCCCAGTTATGGCTCCAGGCATTATTATAAATTTCCTTAATAAGTTTAAGTTCACTGTGCAAATTTTTTAATTTAATATTGCGTATCTGGATATTATACTTCTTCAATATTTTATCAGATACTCTTATCATTTTTTCTGAAATATTTTGTTTGGCTTGTTCGGTGGTTACAAACCAGGCGTAAAGGTCCCGAGCTTTTTTGTGACCATAATCTTTAACCAGATAAGGGTAATAGGAATGATTATGAGGCATCATAATATAAGGAGGGTTATCAAAACCTTCGACCAGCATTCCGGCCTCATCATTGGTTGATGGATTTACAGGACCGAGCATGGTATCTTTTCTTTTGGATCGCAGCCAATTTGCAGCCGCATCAAATAGAGCACGACTTACGCTTTGGTCATTAGTGCATTCGAAGAATCCCCAGAAACCAGCATGGTCATTATGGAAAATATTATGATTTTTGTTATTGATGGCCGCAATTCGGCCGCAGGGCTGGCCGTCTTTAAGGGCCAGAAACATTTCAAGCTCGGCGTGAGAATAGAAAGGATTTTTTTGCGTATTAAGCAGCTTTTTGCGTTCCATACGCAGCGGACTAATCCAATTTTCGGTATACCGATTCACGTACCATTCGTAATCTAAAAATTGTTTCTTTTCCTTTTTAGAGCGAACGGGTATTACTTCTACGGTCATCACTCATTCCATGTTTATATGAGTTGCAATTCTTTACCGACTTTATGCATGATGTTCAAAACTTTATCCAAATCATCCTGACGATGGGTAGACATATAACTGGTTCGTATCAGAGCGCTTTTTGGGGGTACTGCGGGGCTTATAACAGCATTGGTGTAGACACCCTCATCAAAAAGCCGACGCCAGCAATAAAATGTCTTTTCATCATCGCGCACATAAATGGGAATTATAGGGGTGTGGTTGCTTTCACCAATATCAAAACCAAGGCCTTTCAACTCTGTCCGCATGTAATCACTGTTTTGATGTAAACGTTCGATATGTTCCGGTTCTGAACGGATTATTTCCAGTGTTTTCAGGACAGCAGCGGTGGATGCGGGTGTGGGAGCGGCACTGAATATGAGCGGTCCGGCTTTGTGTTTAACGTAATCAATGACGGCTTGCGGCCCGCTTATGAATCCACCCAGGGAGGCTAAAGATTTACTGAAGGTACTCATGACAATATCGACATCTTGTTCAAATCCATAGAATTCACAACTGCCTCTTCCGTTTTCCCCAATTACACCAAGACCGTGTGCTTCATCCACATATAACCGGGCCCCGTAAGTTTTGGCAATTTCGGTTAACCGATCAATACGGGCAATATCGCCTTCCATGCTGAACACACCATCCGTCAGGATAATTTTGCCCCGATCCGGTTCAAGTTCCCGCATGATGTGCTGAAGATGTTCCATATCATTATGATTATAGCGTTTTACTTTACAGCCAACGCCGGCCATGGTACCGGCATAAATTGAAGCATGATTGGATTTGTCAAGAACAATATAATCATCTCGATTGGTAATGGTGGAAATGGCACCCACATTGGCCATGTATCCGGTACTGAAAATCAAAGCAGCTTCTTTTTGCATAAAATCCGCTAACTGCTCTTCTAATTGTAAATGTAAATCCAGTGTGCCATTCAAAAAGCGGGAGCCTGAACAACTTGTTCCATAATTTCGGGTTGCTTGAACGGCCGCTTCAATAACACGTTCATCATGAGTAAGTCCCAGATAATTATTGGATCCGATCATAATAGTTTCCCGACCATCCATCTGGACACGTGGACCGTCATTCCCGGATAGGGGCACAAAGTATGGATAGATACCGGCTTCAATGGTTTCTTTAGCGCGTGTGAATTTGTGGCACTTTTCAAAAATATCCAATAGAAGCCTCCTTCTGTCCGATTTGTCCTTTTACATTGTAACGGAATTGGTTGGGTTAAAATCCTGATTGGTTTTATTCTGTAAGGGTTTGACAGTATTGATGGCGCTCAAAAAGGTTTGCGTAGTATTACAAACTTTTTTAATATGAATCACTTAATAGCCCGAAAAAATTGAATATTTAAGCGAAAAGTTCCACCTTAAAAGAACTTTTTAAATTAGATAGAAGTATAAAAAACCCTGTAATAGGATGCAAGTAAACTGGTGTTAATTATTGAAAACTAAGCTTTTCAAACCCGATATAAATCTGCAAAAGAAAACGTAGACAGGCATATGAAAGTTTTAATTACCGGTAGTACCGGATTTATAGGCAGCTTTTTAACGGAGGCTTTACTGGCCAAAGGATATGATGTGCATAGTCTGGTTCGCAGCAACAGTAACTTACGTTGGGTTGCCGATTTAGATATAAGCTGTTATTTTGGTAGTTTAGACAATATGGATGCCATCGAAGCGGCTATACAGGATGTTGATTATATCTATCATGCTGCTGGAGTGACGAAAGCAACCTCCCCTCAGGCTTATTTTGAGGGTAACTTCGAAAACACGAAACGTCTTGTTGATGTGGTGCTGGCATCACAGAAAAATCTAAAACGTTTTTTATATGTGAGTTCATTGGCTGCTGTCGGACCGAGTTCATCGCTTAAACCGGTTGATGAGCAAACCAGACCGGAGCCGGTAACCGATTATGGTCGAAGTAAATTAGCCGCCGAAAAATATGTGTTAAAACATAAGAAGGAATTGCCTGTTACTATTGTCCGGCCATCCGCTGTTTATGGCCCAAGGGATACGGATGTGCTTAAATATTTCAAAGCCGTTAAATTGGGTGTTATTCCGCAAATGAATGGTAAGGATAAATACGTCAGCTTAATTTATATAAAGGATTTGGTACAAGGTATCATTAAGGCGGCGGAATTAAAAAAGTCTCTGGGTCGTATCTATTTTTTAACCAATAAAACTTCTTATTCATGGGAAGAGGTTGCCCGCATTGCATCCAAAGTGATGCATAAACGTGCCATTCGGTTACCGGTGCCCCAATTGGCACTAAAAGGTATTGTTTCACTTTCGGACAGGTATGCTCAAATGACCGGACGAAAGACAATCATGAATAAGGACAAATATAATGAGATGGTGCAGGATTTCTGGATTTGCAGCTCTCAACGTGCTCAGCAGGACCTCAATTTTGAAGCTCAAACCTCGCTAAAAGAAGGCATCAGTGAAACAATACGGTGGTATGTCGGCCAGGGTTGGCTCTAAAAGACAATGGTACGAAGAATGGTTCGGTGAAGAGTATTTAAAAGTTTACAATCACCGTAATCAGGAGGATGCCCGCCGATTAATTAAGTTAATTTTCTCCTATGTCCCCCTTAATAATCTCGAATGGATGCTCGATGTCGGTTGTGGCCATGGCCGGCATGCCCGTCTGCTGGCCAATGAAAATAAAAAAGTAATCGGTATTGACCTTTCCCATTTGCTTATTGAAAAGGCCAGAAAAGATTGCCAACATCTAACCAATATTCGGTTCTTCAGGGCTAATAAATCGGCTCTTCCGCTTAAATCGGTATTTCAGGCTGTATTCAGTTTGTTTACTTCCTTCGGCTATTTCGACACGGATGTTGAGAATCAAAATGTGTTAGAACAATACGCGTTCGTTCTGCGAAAAAAAGGATGGTTGGTGATCGATTATCTGAACCCGGGTTATGTGCGCAAAAACCTGGAGAGGGAATCCAAACGTCACCATAACGCAATGCTAATTCAGGAAAAACGATGGATTGCCGGGGGGCGTATCAATAAAAAAATAATTTTGAAGTCGCAGAATCGCCAAAAAACATTTCTGGAATCAGTCAGATTGTATGAATTGTCGGATATGTTGCAAATGCTTGATCAATCAGGATTTGAAACTATCGTAAGTTTGGGAGATTATTACGGTCATTCGTTTACAGCTGATAGCCCGCGTATGATACTGATTAACCGCAAAAAATAAGCCATGATCGATTTTTGTTGGTTACGTTTATCAAAACTTCAGAGCCTGAAAAACCATTGATGCTTTTATTACCCGGGAGTTCTTATGTCATCTTTGTCAACCAATAGTATTCATCAGGACTACATAACTCAAAATCAATCCATCGCTCCATTATTCCGCTGGCCACTGATTCCCGACTGGAATAAGCTCAGTAAACAGGTTAAACCGACCGATACACACCGTAATTTTATGGATGAACTTATCAGGCAAAATTCATTCATCGAGCACGACAAGGTTAAGAAACATGTGGCTGCCTTATCCCATGATAATAGCCGCATCGTCATTACCGGACAGCAGTTAGGTTTGTTTATATCCCCGCTATACACCATCTATAAAATCATTTCAACAATTCGGCTTAGTGATTATCTGCAAAGCCATGTGGAAGGTTATCAATTTGTTCCGGTATTCTGGCTTGAGGGTGAAGACCATGATTTTGCAGAAGTCCAAAAGATGTACTACTGGGATGCTCAAAATGAACTGAAACATGTGAAATATGAAGAACATCCACAGGAAACGGGTATTTCAATCAATAAGAGATATCTTAATAAAAATATCGTTAACTTACTGGAAATACTTGAAAATGATGTGCAGGATACGGATTTTAGCGCAACACTCTGGAAACATTTAAATCGAATTTATAAACCTGGATTGATATGGACCGAAGGTTTTGCTGAACATTTGCGATCGATTTTTAATGCTTATGGTTTGTTGCTGTTTAATCCGGGTTTACCCGAAGTAAAACGAAAAAGCCGTTTATTTTTCGAACAATGGTTGGATAACGTTCAAATAATCAACAATGCTATTAAAAATAACTCGGCAACATTGCTTGAGAATAACTATTTTACGCAGGCACATTACGCCAAAGAACGTTCCAATATTTCACTTTCATATGAAGATGGCGAACGCCAGCATGTCTTGTTAGAAGGGGAAAAATACCGCATTAAAGAAAGAAACCTTCAATGGAACGGGAAACAAATCAACAAATTGCTGAAAGACCACCCGGAATGGTTTTCGTCGACGGTATTAAGCAGGCCTGTTTGGCAAAGCTGGATGCTTCCGGTGGTATCCTATGTAGCCGGACCTTCGGAAATTGCTTACTGGGCACAGCTGATCGATACATTTAATACGATGGAATTAACCATGCCCCATTTACAACCACGAATCTCAGTAACATTACTCGAACCTAAGATCACCCGCTTACTGCAAAAGTATGAACTTGAAGAAAATGCAATACCTATAGATAAAAAATCATTCATCCAAGAAATCGTGCGGAAAAGACATTTGCATGATACAGAAACTGAATTTAAAGAATTGGACAGGGAACTCCTAGCCTGGCAGGACCGTATTTTAATGAAAACCAAAGAAATTGATACAACCCTGGAAAAACAGGTTAACAAATCGTTTGATAATGCCAGGAAAGGATTATCCAAATTACATAAGAAACTCATCGGACGAGAGGAAGAAAAGCACAACCTAATGGTTAATCATCTGGAAACCATATACCAATCGTACTATCCGGATAAAAAAGCCCAGGAACGGGTGTTGGGCTCCTTATACTATTTCAATAAATTTGGTGAGCAATGGCTTGAGCGGGTAATGCACAACACTGACATTTTTAAATATGAACATCAATATGTGCGATTATAAAATCCATTGCTTTTTTTGAGGATTGTTCGGTGGCGCAGGTAAACACAAAAATGAATATTGCTGAGAAATTAAAAAACCTACCGCAAAAACCCGGGTGTTATTTGTTTAAAGACAAGAACGCCAATATTTTATATGTAGGAAAAGCTGCTGGCCTGCGGCAGCGTGTCCGTTCTTATTTTCAGGATTCGCGGCCGGAACATCCCCGCCTGCGGGCTATGATAAATAAAACAACCGATGTGGAATGGATTGTGACCGATTCGGAAGTTGAAGCATTAATTCTGGAAAATAATCTGATTAAGGAACATAAACCCCGGTATAATGTCAGTTTGAGAGATGACAAAAGTTATCCATATATACGCATAACCAATGAAGATTTTCCCCGGGTTTTTGTCACCCGGCGTATCGTTCGGGACGGCTCTCAATATTTTGGTCCGTACACAGATGTTAAAAATGTGCGGTATACATTAAAAACATTGCAACGTATTTTTCCGGTGCGTTCCTGTTCTTACGATTTAACTCCGGAGGTCATTCGTAAAAAGAAGGTACGCTTATGTCTCGATTATTATATTGATAAATGTAAGGGTCCCTGCGAAGGTTTACAATCCATGGATGATTATGCTAAAATCATCGATCGTGTGCGCAGATTCCTCAAGGGTAAAACGGATGAAATCGTTAAAGAATTAAAAGAGGAAATGACCACACTTGCCCAAAATATGGCGTTCGAAGATGCTGCCAGGGTAAGAGATCGGCTGGATGCTTTGGAAACCTATCGCAACAGTCAAAAAATTGTTCAGTCCGAGCATGTGGATCGCGATATCGTTACCGTTGCTAAAGAAGACGACGATGCCTGCGCCGTGTTGTTCAAAGTCCGCGAAGGTAAAATTATCGGTCGGTCGCATTACTATCTTAAAAAGGTGGAATGGAAGCGAGAAAAGGAAATTGTGGAGATCTTTCTTAACCAGTATTATCAAAAATCAGATGAAATACCGCGGGAAGTATTTGTGCAGGATACGATCGAAAATCAATCGGCAGTGGAGCAATGGTTAAGCGGGCGATTGCAAAGAAAGGTCAATATAATAAGCCCTAAAATCGGTGAAAAAAAGAAATTAATGAAGTTGGGTGTAAAAAACGCCCGGTACCTGCTGAGTGAATTAAAACTGCAAAAAGAAAAAGCGAAAAATTATATACCACATGCTGTTAAGGCGCTGCAAAGAGATTTAAAACTTGAAAAGCCCCCCGTTCATATTGAATGTTTCGATGTATCCAATCTTCAGGGCGCCGATGCCGTTGCTTCTATGGTATATTTTGAAAATGGTAAACCTAAAAAATCACAGTACAGGCGTTTTAATATCCGGACAAAAGAGACACCGGACGATTTTGCCATGATGAAAGAAGCGGTAAAACGTCGGTATACACGTTTATTGAATGAGGCCCAATCGTTGCCCGATTTAATTGTAATTGATGGGGGGAAAGGGCAACTATCATCGGTAACTAAGATTCTAAGTGATCTGCAATTACAGCACATTCCAATTATTGGTCTGGCTAAACGCCTGGAGGAGATATATTTCCCGGGTATAAACGATGCACAGATGTTACCGAAGTCATCATCCGGCCTCAAATTGTTGCAGCGTATCCGGGATGAGGCACATCGCTTTGCCATTACAGCCCATCGGCAAAAACGCAGTAAACGAACACTTGCCTCGGAACTCGATGCCATCGCCGGTATCGGAATTAAACGTCGTGAAAAACTTTTGAAAACATTTGGATCGGTTAAGTCGATCCAAAATACCAACGTGCAAACTTTGGTGGCAAAAGGACATCTTCCTGAAAAAATCGCCAAAAAAGTGGTTGCCTATTTTCAAAAACATCCCATTGAATGAAATGCTATGTGTAAACCTGCTGAAATTCATGCACGCTATAAATGATCAGATGCTCTGTACTGAAACGTGTCATCTCCAGAATCTGCAGTCTATTCCTTTTTCAACGACCGTACCACCAAGTAATGATTAAATTTGATGTACTTTCGTACATTCTTTAGTCTCATTTTTCAGCCACTATAACTCTACGAATATTAACAAGATAAACAAATCACCTCAATTCGGTATTTCTGCCAATAAAAAATGTCCCCGGGCTTGCATTTCGAGAAAAAAAGCATTATAATCCGTGGTAAGGAATTCCTAAAAGTTACTAAAAGTGGTTAAATGTCCCTAACTGTCCCAAGCCATGGCTAATACAGAATTTACAGGCGAATATCGCTGCGCACTCGATGCGAAGAATCGCATCAACATCCCTTCCGGCATCCGTAAAATTTTTATGCCCGAGGCGAATCATACGATTGTTTTTACCAGAGGCTTCGAGAGCATAAATGTGGATGCCTACCCCCTTAATGAATGGCAACGTTTTACTAAAGAGCTTCGTAAATTGAACCCCCTTGAAAAGAAGACGCGAAATTTTAACCGTCTGTTCGTTGGGTCTGCCTTTCAGGTCAATATGGATAGTCAGGGAAGAGTCATGATTCCCGAACGCATCATTAACCTAGCTAAGATCCAAAATGAAGTTCTGATTATCGGGGTGATTAATAAACTGGAAATCTGGAACCCCAAAATTTATGAACAATATTTACAGGATGAAAACCTGAATTTAGCGGATGTCGCTGAGGATTTAAGTAGCGTTCGTGAAATGTTCTTTGAAAAGGGTGATTGAGGTGTGTGTTGAACGCGTATCACATTCCGGTACTAGTGAAGGAAGTGCCAGAAAAATTGATTACGGATACCAGCGGTGTGTATTTGGATGGCACAGTCGGTGGAGGGGGGCATGCTGCAGCAATTTTACCTCATCTTGCATCCGGGTCTCTCTATATTGCGGTAGACCGGGATGGTGATGCTATAAAAAGGGCTAAAAAGACCCTGGCATCGTTTTCCAATATTATTTTTTATCAGAGTGTGTTTTCGGATGTTGATACCGTTTTGCATGAAGCGAATATCCACGGATTAAATGGTGTATTATTAGATCTGGGTGTGTCTTCTTACCAAATTGACACGGCAAAGCGTGGTTTTTCATTCCGGGATGATGCTCCTCTGGATATGCGCATGAATAGCAAGCAGGCTCTGACCGCCGCAGATATTTTAAATAATTACCCGGTAGAAAAATTAAACACAATTTTTAGGACATATGGTGAAGAGCGTTATGCCGCAGCTATTGCAGCAGCCATTGGAAAAAAACGGCAGGTGGAGAACATCCGTACGGCTTTTCAACTTACGAAAATTATTAGGGCATGTGTCCCGGGTAAACTGATCAACAAAAGTTTTGCTCGCATCTTTCAGGCTTTGCGTATAGAAGTGAATGAAGAAATGAAAATTTTACAGGACGGTCTTGAACATTTATTCAGTTATTTGAACAGCGGAGGCCGCCTTGTGGTAATCTCTTATCATTCGCTGGAAGACCGACTGGTTAAGCAATTTGTGCAAAAGAAAGAAAATCCGTGTGTATGCCCTCCGCAATTACCCTATTGTGCATGCGGTAAACAACAGGAAATAAAACGCATCAAACCATATCCTGTCAAACCGGCACATGAAGAAATTGAAGAAAATCCGCGGGCACGGAGTGCCAGGATGAGGGTAGGAGAAAAATTATGACAGTAAAAAAAAATCATAAAAAAAATTCAAAGGCAAAATTAATCAGTTTTGCCATTTTAGTTTTACTCGTAATTGCTATTGGACTTTCCATGTATCAGTCTTTCAAAATTGATTTGATGATGAAAGATTTACATGACTTAACCGAACGCAGAAAGCAATTGATGAGCGATACACAACAATTGCAATCAGAGGTCAACAAACTGACCAATATTGACCGTATTCAGCGTATGGCTTTACGTAATGGCATGATCCGTAATACCGATGATCGTAAGGTACTTTTGTTCAAAGAAAATGAACGATGGGATAAATTAGCCGAAACATTCGATGACAAAAAAAAGCGGGCAAAATCCTATGATTTTGCCGGAGTACGTTAAGTGGGAAAACGTCGTTCCGACATACTGCGCGGCCGTTTGGCCGTCCTTAAAATATTGTTAACCCTATTCGGATTGCTTATAATCACCAATCTATTTCGGATTCAAATATTGAATCATGACTATTACATGGAATTGGCGGAAAAACAATATAATGAAAACCAGCGCATACCAGCGAGTAGGGGCAGTATACTGGATCGCAATGGTTATTCAATGGCTACCAATACCATCCATTACGACATTGCGGTGGATGCTGAACTGCTTGAGAATAAAGAGGAAATCGCTCAAATTTGTGCTCGTGTTTTTGATGAACCTGTGAGTAAATACCGGAAAATGTTTCGTGATAAAGACGATCGTCACCAATATTTAGCCCGGCGTATTCCTGAAGAAAAAGTCCGGCCCCTGATAGAGCGTTCCAATAATCCAGGACTCATTAAAAAAGCGCATTTTCGAAGACATTATCCCTATAAAACCTATGCGGCCCAGTTGATCGGTTATACAGACCCGGATGATAAGGGGATTGGTGGCCTTGAAATGCAGTATGATGGGTTACTTCGCGGTAGAGATGGGAAAGCGGTTATTCTTAGGGATGGTCCTCAGCGGCGGTATTTCAATGCCGACTCCGCCCTAATCGATCCGGTTCCCGGATATAATTTGATACTAACCATCGATAAAACCATTCAAACTGTAGTAGAGGAAGAATTAAGGCAGGGTATTGATAATAGTAAAGCAAAATCGGGAATGGCCATAATTATGGATCCTCATAAAGGTGAAATTTTGGCCATGGCCAATTACCCGACCTTCGATCCCAACAGCCATAAATATTACCGCAATGCTAAAAAACGTAATCGAACCATTACGGATGTTTTTGAACCCGGTTCGACGCAAAAATTGTTTACCGCGGCCATGCTATTGCAGGAAAACTTAAAACGGCCCAATGATATTGTTTTTTGTGAGCAGGGAAGGTATAAAATATACGTTAGATA
>WJIP01000353.1 GCA_014730185.1 Caldithrix sp.
ATTGGATCGGTTTCTAAAAGACCAGAAATAAAATTTAATATCGAATTAACTTTACGGATAGTGACATGTCTAATTTAGAGGATCGTTTAAAAAATTTAACCCCCGAACAAAGGGAACTGCTTCTAAAAAAATTAAAATCGCAGGATCATTCCAATAAATCGGTCGAACGCGTCCGCCCCAGAGAAGATAAAAAATGGTACCCGCTGTCCGACGCCCAAAAACGTTTATGGTTTCTGAATCAAATGGATCCCGAAAGCCCATTTTATAATATACCTTCAGCCATTCGTATTCATGGGCCAATCGATGAACGTTTTCTTCAGCAAAGTATTATCGGAGTTTTGCAACGACATGAAATACTGAGAACATCATTTCCAACAGATGGAAATGGTGAACCTACCCAGATTGTCAACCCAGTGCACACCGTCACGATCAATAAAACCGATTTAACCCATCTTCACCTACAGGAGGCTGAGCAGGAAGCCCGAAAAATTACAAAAACACACGCCGCCAAAATCTTTCATTTAGAACAATATCCATTGTATGATTTTCATCTGATCAAGTTGGATGAAAATAAGCATATACTCAGTATTAATATGCATCACATCATCATTGACGGCTGGTCTCTAGGCGTATTTATAAATGAATTTTCAATGCTCTATAAAGCACTCAGTGAATCCGGCAAAATGCCTGCGCTTGATGACCCTCATCTCCAGTATTTCGATTATGTGGCCTGGCAGATACAGCGAAGTACGGATGAGCGGTATGAAGAACAGCTCAAATACTGGTCTGATTATTTAAAGGGGATGCCCCAATTCCTGGAATTAATTCCGGATAAGTCCAGACCCGCGGTTCAGACTTACAACGGTAGACACTATGTATTTAGTTTATCTTCGGACACCACTCAGCGTCTTAGAGAATTGGCCCGAGAACAGAAAGCGTCCTTATATGCCGTTATGATGGCTGCCTTTCAATTATTTTTGCACAAAATAAGCGGTCAGGAAGATTTCGGTGTTGGCGCACCCATTGCTAACCGCCATCGTGCCGAACTGGAAAATATCATCGGATATTTTGTAAATACCATTGTTCTGCGATGTGATTTATCTGAAAATATTACTTTTCCTGAGCTGGTCGGTAACGTTCAAAACGACGTGGCCGCGGCCTCCGACCATCAGGATATACCCTTTGAACGCATCGTAGAAAAAATGGTACCTGATCATGAAATCAGTCATTCACCGCTTTTTCAGGTCATGTTTGATCTGCAAAAAGCTCCATTTGACAAGCTCAATCTCGGTGATATCCGCATTTCTATCGAAGATGTGCAAATTGAAGTGGCCAAATTCGATCTGATGATGTTGATGATGGAATATCACGATTACATCAGCGTCACCTTAGAGTATAATACCGATCTATTTTATGATGACACCATTAAACGGTTTGCCGATTATTTCAGCACAATGTTAACCAATGTTCTAACCGATCCCCATAAAAATGTCCGGCAAATTTCATTATTGAATGCAGATGAAAAAGAGCACTATCTGACTCAGTGGAATCAGACTCAGCGCCCTTACCCTGCAGAAAAAGCCATTAATCAGATATTCGAAGCAGTTGTTGATCAACATAGCGATGCCATAGCTATGGAGTTCGATGATGTCACTTACGATTATGAAACACTTAACCAAAAAGCCAATCAATATGCCCGTTTTCTCATGGAAAAGGGCGTACAACCGGACGACACGGTTGCCCTTTTTATGGAACGCATCCCCGAAATGTTCATCGCTATTTTGGGCATTCTGAAAGCAGGCGCTGTATATGTCCCCCTGGATACGGCCTATCCCTTTGAGCGGGTGAAATTTATGCTGGAAGACAGCGGCAGTAAACTTCTGATTTCACAGAAGGAAATATTGAGCGCCATGGCATCTTTGAAGATTGAAGCATTTACAATTGAAACAATTGCTGAACAAAGCGCATCCATGGACGACGCCAATGTTCCTGTACAAAACAACGGACAGAGCCGCGCCTATATTATCTATACATCGGGGTCCACCGGGACGCCGAAAGGTGTGGTTGTGCCCCATCAGGCCATAAGCCGACTCATCATCAATACCGATTATATCGAGTTAAAACAAGGTTCACGGATCGCCCAAGTATCCAATGCAACGTTTGACGCCGCTACATTGGAAATTTGGGGAGCCTTTTTAACCGGTGCAACATTAATAGGTTTTGAAAAAGATGCGATACTCAATATGAATTCTTTCGGGAAGGCATTACAGCACAAAAAAATAGACGCCATATTTTTAACCAGTGCCTTATTCAACCAAATTGCCCTGGAAATGCCTGATGCATTCAATGGTATTAAGTATTTAATGACCGGTGGAGATAAGGCGGATCCAACTTCATTTCGTAAAGTCAGGCAGCACAGCACTCCCGGCCATCTTATCAACGGTTATGGTCCAACTGAAAACACTACGTTTTCGACTACATTTGAAGTAAAAGAGATATCACCGGAGGCTACCAATATTCCCATTGGAAAACCTATTGCCAATTCATATCACTATATCCTAGACAAAAACCTCCAGCCCGTTCCGATTGGTGTACCCGGCGAACTTTACCTGGGTGGTGATGGTCTGGCATTAGGTTATCATAACCGTCCAAAATTAAATAAAGAACGTTTTATCCAGGATCCTTTCGTAAAAGCCGGGAATAACCGCCTGTATAAATCAGGCGATTTGGTTCGTTATCTACCAACCGGCGATGTGGAGTTTTTGGGCCGCATCGATCAACAGGTCAAAATTCGCGGGTTCCGGGTTGAGCTTGGGGAAATTGAAACCCGGTTGAAACAACATAAAGATATTAAAGATTGTGTTGTCATTCTCAAGGAAGATGATCCGGAAAACAAGCAATTAATCGCTTATTATGTACCTCAAAACGAAGCCTTGGGTCAGGAGAATATCAAAAGATATCTGGCCGAAGTTTTACCGGATTACATGATACCGTCCATCGTTATGCCTCTGGATCAAATCCCTGTAACTCCGAATGGAAAGGTCGATCGTCGAGCTTTGCCCGAACCGGAACGGACTCGTTCCGATCGTACCGAATATGTAGCTCCCCGAAACAAACTGGAGAGCTATTTGG
Source organism: Caldithrix sp. (assembly GCA_014730185.1). Lineage (GTDB taxonomy): Bacteria > Calditrichota > Calditrichia > Calditrichales > Calditrichaceae > WJIP01. The sequence goes on from WJIP01000353.1 coordinate 3,133, forward strand.
CCAAAATCTGGCAGGACATTTTAAAGGTTGAACAGATCTCAGTTTTCGATAACTTTTTCGAATTAGGCGGTAATTCCCTGCAGGCAGCCATTTTCAACAACAAACTGCAGAAAGATTTCAATGTGGAAACCCATGTAGCTGGCTTGTTTAAAGCGCCACGGATCGCTGATTTTTCAGCTTATGTGATCGAATATTACCCGGATCTCGTCAGAGAACAATTCGGTGATCAATTGATAAATGGCTATTCGGTTAAAATTGACGGGTCCCGGAGTAAATCCATTGATAAAATTTCAGATAAAGATGTACACAAATTTCGAAATATTATTAATGCATTACCACCGCAGAATGGAGATACTGCCAAAAATCCCCGGGCCGTCTTTGTTCTATCACCACCCCGTTCAGGATCAACCTTG
>WJIP01000354.1 GCA_014730185.1 Caldithrix sp.
ATATTATACTGGTCGGTGATTCCGGCGGCATGGTAATGGGCGGCCATGAAAACACGCTGTCTGTTACAATGGACGAAATGCTGCTCTATACCAAATCCGTCAGAAGGACAACTCGCCGGGCTTTGTTAGTGGTTGATATGCCTTTTCTTTCCTATCAAAGCGATACAATGACCGCAATTCGTAATGCCGGACGTTTTTTGCAGGAAGGCGGTGCAGAGGCCGTCAAGATGGAGGGCGGTCAGACCATTGCCGATACCGTCCATAAATTGGTTCAATTAGGCATCCCTGTGATGGGACATCTTGGTTTAACCCCTCAGTCTATCCATAAATTCGGTGGGTATCGTTTACAGGGGAACGAGGCTGAAACCGAGAAAAAACTTAAAAACGATGCTATTGCTCTGCAGGAAGCCGGGGTTTTTTCGATTGTGCTGGAAAAAATTCCTGCTCGGCTAGCCCGTGAAATTACCGAAACCCTTAAAATTCCAACGATTGGCATCGGTGCCGGTGTGCATTGTGACGGACAAGTACTGGTCAGCCATGATATGCTGGGCTTATATGAAAAGTTCAATCCTAAATTTGTGAGACGCTACGCTGAGATGGGTCGTTTGATGAAAGAAGCCTTTGAAGCTTACATTGGAGACGTAAAACACGGACAATTTCCCGGAGACGATGAAAGTTTTTGATACCATAGAGGCAATGCGTGCCTGGTCAGCCCGATGTAAAAAAGAAGACTTATCTATGGCGTTGGTCCCCACCATGGGCTATTTGCATGAAGGACATTTAAGTCTGGTAAAACAGGCCCGCCTAAGTTCCAAGCGGGTTGTCGTTAGTATTTACGTTAACCCAGCACAGTTTGCCCCTGGTGAGGATTTGGATCGATATCCAAGAGATATTGAACGGGATTTACAATTATGCAGGGAGGAACATGTCGACGCTGTTTTTTTCCCCACTGATGCAATGATGTATCCTGAGCCGTACCGAACCTATGTTATAACCCAGGATTGGGCACAACGCTTATGTGGAAAATCGCGACCCACGCATTTTCGTGGTGTTACAACCATTGTGACCAAACTTTTTAATATCATTGAACCGCACCTGGCGGTATTCGGACAAAAAGATGCACAGCAGGCCATTATCATCAAACGTATGACGCAAGATTTAAATTTTAACATTCGTATTATCATCGGCGAAACTCTCAGAGAAGAAGACGGACTGGCCATGAGTTCGCGAAACAAATATCTGACCACACACGAACGCAAAGAAGCTCCCGTTCTGTATCGCAGTTTACAAATGGCCCGGCAAAGTTACCGAAACGGACAACAGGACCTCGAATTTATCAAAAATAAAATCGAATCTATGATCACCCAACAATCATCCGGACAAATTGATTATATCGAGGCCGTTGACTTTGATAATTTCGAGCCACCGGAAGCCCATACCAAACAGATATTAATCGCTTTGGCCGTTCAGTTTGGCAAAGCCAGACTCATAGATAATATTGTAATCGAAAAATAGACCAAAAGAAAGGAAGCCGTTTTGAAACCTATGGTAACCGCTATTATGGCAGCAGGTAAAGGTACAAGAATGAAATCCGACCTCCCCAAAGTAATACACAAATTGAACGGGCGGCCGATGGTCCATTATGTGATCGAATTAGCTCAGCGACTGCAATCACAGAAGACAATTCTTATCATCGGCCATAAATCGGATATGGTTGAGGAAGTTTGTCAAGGTATGAACGTTGAATTTGCTTTGCAGAAGGAACAACTGGGTACCGGTCATGCTGTTCAGATGACAGAACCGCTGCTGCGGGATTTTGACGGCGATGTTCTGGTTTTATCCGGTGATGTTCCCCTGCTAACCGTGGAAACGTTAATGGATTTGGTGAAGGGTCATCATAAGCATTCGGCTGTCGCCACGCTGTTAACATCCGAACTGGACAATCCAACCGGATACGGAAGAGTTGTTCGAAATAGAGAAGGATTTGTGCAAAAAATCGTTGAACATAAAGACAGTAGCCCCGACGAGTTGAAAATTAATGAAATCAATGTCGGTATATATATCTTTGATGCAAAAAACCTGTTCCGGGCCCTCAAACTTGTCGATAACAACAATGCCCAGGGGGAATATTATCTGCCGGATGTTATTTCCATATTTATCAATGATGGTAAAAAAGTGAATGCGGTCAAGACAAAAAATTTTGATGAAACACGCGGTATCAATAATATTGAACAATTGAAAAAAGCCGAAACAATCTTAAAATCGCGCAGTTAAAACTAATTGTTGATTTAAGAACATTGGTTTAATATTTTAGGGGAAAACAGAAGGGGTGTGTGATGCGAAAAACGATTTTACTAACCATGTTTTCAGCCGTTTTTTTGTTGAGCAGTGTCGGTTTTGCTCAACTGAAAAAAGACCTGGAGAAGCCAAACATATCCGGATTGCTGAATAACCCATACTCGGCAATTTCAGGTATTATGGACCCCTCACGCATGCAAATGAATCACTCCCTAAGCATGTCCTTCGGTACCTTTGGCGGCCAAAACGTTATGATGAACAGCTATGTTAATACCATGCGTTACCAAATCACGGAAAACATGCGTTTAACCACCAATCTTGGTATTATGTCTTCACCTTACAATACATTTGGTGAAAATTATTACCTTAACAAACCTCAATTTTTCGGCGGCGCGCAACTGGATTATAAAATTAATGACAACGCCAGCATTATGTTTCGCATAGACAACAATCCCTATTACTACCGTCCAACTTTCGGCGGTTTCAATAACTACTATTACAATGGATATCATAACAACGGAAGCATGTTTTGATCAAAATATTGATTGTTTAGATAATTATTTATTTAACCGAACGTACCACTGATTTGATACTGAACGTTCGGTTATTTTTTTTGTGTACGCTTAAACGACAGGAGATAACAGATCAAATTGAGACACCGCAGAAGACTGAATACGCAAACCATCAACAAGAAAAAGTATTCTCCTGACCAGTCGCCGCTTCGCAAAAAGAACCGCTTTCCTTTTATCAAATTTTTTGTTTACATCATCATCATAGCCGGAGCCGGATACGGATTGTATACCTACGGTTATCCAATGATGCAAGAATACTGGACGTCCGAACCGGATCCTATACAAACACGTGAACAACAATCGGCAGCATCCAATAATAAGACAACTGTCACTGCTGATGAAAGCAGTCAACCGGAAACTAACGCTGAGCCCAAAATTCCTCCGCTCCCGGAGCGCAAAGTTCAAATCGAAGTCTTAAACGGATGTGGTGAGCAGGGAATTGCCGCAAAATTTTCTGAAATCCTTCGCCAGAATAATTACGATGTTGTTAATGAAGGTAACTTCTTGAAAGACGGAAACGTTTATTTCAAAGTGGATAACAGTAAAATAATTGATCAATTGAATACGGAAAAAAATCAGCAAAACGCTGAAAAATTAGCCCGCTTGGTTGGCATCGACAAACAATATATCGAGTCGTTTAAAAATCCATCACCCATTGCAGATATTACCCTGGTCATTGGCAAAGATTTCAATTCCTTAGATATCAGAAATTGAAACGAACGTTAATAAGCGGTGCCGAATGCTTTTTTGGGATGGGAATCTTCAATATACAATGGGTGTAGATTGTTCGTTAAAGAATCTTTGTTTTGTCGATACCTCAAAAAAATGAATTTTTAATTTTTACTTTCTTAAATCCGGGCACTTAATATTAAATTGGACGAATACATTTAGGAGGAGCATTGTCCGCACATCAAACCGCTGTAAAAGCTGCTCATCTGGCGCAAGAAAAAAACGGCCAACATATTGTTATTATCGATATCAGTGACAAAGCCTCATATGCCGATTTTTTTGTAATTGCTTCCGGTACTTCCAATGTGCAGGTAAAGGCAATCGCCGAGCATGTCGAAAAGGAATTAAAAAACCAGGATATTCGCCCATATCATAAAGAAGGATACGAGTATCAAAATTGGATATTGCTGGATTATGTGGACGTAGTAGTTCATATTTTCAGAGAAGAAACCCGTAGCTTTTACGGTATTGAACGTCTGTGGGCAGATGCCAAAATGGAATTTATCAAAGAGGAAGCATGACCAGCGAAGAATATATACGACAGGAACTAAGTCGATTCCTGCGAAAGCATCAAATTGAAGACATCGATATAATTCTGGAAAAACCAAAAGATGAAAAATTTGGAGATTACGCTTCCAACCTGGCCATGCAATTGGCCCGCCATCTGCGTAAGAATCCCCGACAGATTGCCGAAGAAATAAAAGCATACATCACTTTAAATGATGCGTTTATTACAAAAATCGAAATCGCCGGACCGGGCTTTATAAATTTTTTCGCATCAACCTTAAACCTAAACACTCAATTAAAAACCATTAGGGACAGTGGCGAAGAATACGGACGTTCTTCTAAAGGGCAAGGGCAAACCGTTCAGATCGAATTTGTAAGTGCCAATCCCACCGGACCGTTAACCGTCGGTCATGGCCGAGCCGCTGTATTGGGCGACACGATTGCCCGCCTTTACGAAGCCATTGGTTACCGCGTAACCCGCGAGTATTATTTCAACAACGCCGGACGACAAATGCGCATCTTGGGTCAATCCGTCCAACTGCGTTACCTACAACGCCTGGGTAAAACTATCAATTTTCCGGAAGATCACTATCAGGGTGAATACATCAATGATATTGCTCGATTGCTTTATGATAAATACGGCGAACAACTCCAAGATGAAACCGATTTACAAATCTTTAAGGAATTCGCTGAAAAAGAAATTTTTAAAAACATCAAACAAACGGTTAAACGCCTGGGCTTTGCCTTCGATGTTTTTTTCAATGAGCACACCCTTTATGAGCAAAAGAAAATTGAAGATGTGTTGAATGGGCTTCGGGAAAAACAACTGCTGGAAGACCGCGAAGGCGCATCATGGTTCTTAACATCCAAATTGGGCTTCGAAAGTGATCGGGTGTTTGTTAAAAGCAGCGGTGAGCCAACTTACCGTCTGCCCGATACGGCATATCATATTGATAAGGTGAAACGCGGCTTTGATTTAATGATCGATATCTTTGGAGCCGATCATATCGACACATATCCTGATGTGCTGGCCGCTGTTAAAGCCCTGGAATATGATGTATCGAAATTCAAAGTACTGATCCATCAGTTTGTAACGCTGACCGAAGGTGGTGAAACAATAAAGATGTCCACCCGCAAAGCTAATTTTGTTACTCTGGATCAGTTACTCGACGATATCGGCAGTGATGTTACCCGTTATTTTTTCCTGATGCGTAATATGAATGCCCATCTCAATTTTGATCTGCAGCTGGCCCGCAAACATTCCGATGAAAATCCGGTTTACTATATTCAATATGCCCACGCCCGTATCAACAGCATTTTAAAACTGGCTCAATCCAAACAAGTATACTTGAAAAACGATGCGGATTTAAATGTGCTGGTACGTGATGAAGAACGCAACCTGATTAAACACCTTATCGAGTTTCCATCAGTCATTGAAGACAGCGCCTGCAAATTTGAACCTCACCGGTTGATCAATTATTTGTTTGATACGGCAACGCTGTTCCACAAATTTTACACGGAGTGTAGGGTAATTTCCGAGGATGAACCGCTAACGCAGGGACGGTTATTGCTTATCGATGCCTGCCGTATCGTCTTTAGAAATGGACTGCATACTCTGGGCATTTCAGCCCCCGAACAAATGTAAAAAGGATTAGCATATGAAAATATTAGTTGTTGGCTCAATTGCTTATGATTCTGTGGAAACACCCTATGGCAAACGGGAGAATGAACCCGGCGGATCCGCCCTTTATTTCAGTGCAGCCGCCAGTTTTTTCAACAGTGTAAACGTCGTCGGTGTTGTCGGCTCCGACTTTGATACATCCAAGATTTCCTTTTTAAAAAAACGACACGTGAATTTCGACGGGCTTTATGTGGAAAGCGGTGAAACATTTCGATGGGGCGGCCGCTACCACACCAACATGAATAAGAGGGATACGTTATTTACCTATCTGAATGTGTTTGAAGACTTTAATCCCACTATCCCGGATCATTACAAAGACTCTCAATATGTTTTTCTTGCCAACATTGATCCCGATGTGCAGTTGGACGTGTTGCAGCAAATCAGTAATCCAAAATTAACCGTTCTGGACACGATGAACTTCTGGATTAACGGTAAGAAAGACGTGCTGCTTAATGTTGTGAAAAAAAGCGATATACTTATTTTAAACGATGAAGAACTACAGGAATTGTCGGGTCATGACAATCTGGTAAATGCAGGCCGGGAAATTATTCAGTTAGGCCCTAAATACGTGATCATTAAAAAGGGTGAGCACGGGGCCATGCTCTACTATAACGATCGGTTCTTTATATCACCGGCCTTTCCTCTGGATAAGGTCATCGATCCCACAGGAGCAGGCGACACTTTTGCCGGCGGTTTCTTAGGTTATCTGGCCAGCGCCAATGAAATGAGTGACCAGCATTTGCGCAGATCTATCGTTTATGGAGGTGTGATGGCATCATTTGTTGTACAGGATTTTAGCTTTAAGCAACTGCAAAATCTTGATAAACAATCGATTAATCAGCGTTATAAAGAATTTAAAGAGCTGACAATATTTTAATAAATGGGGGTTGAATGTAACACAGGATGAGAGCGAATGGTTACCTAGGATGAAACGTTTTTGGTAACATTTTGTTTAATCCGTTTTCGGGGCATATCCCTTTCAGATTTTGGCAGAATCACCGTAAATTTGGAACCTTCTCCCAGCGTGCTATCCACACTTATTTCACCATAATGGGACTCAATCACCTCTTTGACTAACGACAAACCGATACCCAAACCGCCACCCATAAAATCGATTTTAGAAGTGGAATGGTTCATTACGTCCTGTACCTCGTAAAACGGTTCAAAAATCAAATCCATTTTTTCTGCCGGAATGCCGATACCGCTGTCTTCCACGGAAATAAATATTTTATCTTTGACCGCCACATCCTGAACTTTGATGTTCACATAACCATTTTCTTCAGTATATTTTAATCCGTTTTGCACCAGTTCACGTAAGGCATTTTTAACACGTTTTTTGTTGCCGTTAATGTAAACAGGGCTATCCGGCATTTGCAGATTGAGATCGACTTGACGTTTCTCGAACAGGACCTTTACTTCCCGATAAATCTCTTGGATAAGAGCATTGATCTCTACGGGCACATCCAGGGGTTTGGCTTTGGGTTTACCCACCTGGTTTAAATCTGATAAACTGGTGAACATTTCTTCGGTTTCGGTCAGGGTTGTCTTGATTATTTTCAAGTATTCGTTGACTTCATGTTCCGAACTGCCGGCAAATTCCATTTCAAGTAAATCAAAATAGCCCCTTAAAACAGCAAAGGGCGTGCGTAACTCATGGTTTGTAATAGATATAAATTTATCTTTTAAATCGTTAAGTGCCCGCAACTCTTTGTTTTTATTCAGCAGTTTTTTATTTTCTTCCCTGGCCCGAATTTTACTGATACTTTTATTGATAACAATTTTGACGTGTTCGATGGACACCGGTTTTGTGATATAATCGAAGGCACCGCGTTTCATGGCGTTAATGGCATTTTCGATGGTAGCAAAGCCGGTAATAACAATAACCTCAATTTCGCTGTTATATTTTTTAATCCGGCGTAATGTTTCAATACCGTCCATAACCGGCATATTCAAATCGGTAATGACCAAATCAAAGGATTGATTATATACCTGCTCCAGCCCTTCCTGTCCATTGGCTGCAGAGTAAACTTCATAACCGAGCGCTGCCAGCATATCTTCATAACTTTGCCGTACGTCCGGTTCATCTTCAATAATTAAGAGTCTGTATTTGCGTTCTTGCATACGTGCTATCTTCTGTAATATAAAACAATCATCGGTAACATTAACCTTTTAAAATTAAAAGGTCCAACTTTCAAGTAATGTCTTGTTGTTCATTCATACGTTGCCAGAGAAGCTGGCGGATATTATCGAACTCATTGCTCATTCTTTCAAGGTATTGCATTGTACCCGAGTCGATATGGCCGATGTTATCTTTCAATAAATAAAACATAGTATTCAACAAATTTACCCGTTGTCTTAGCTGTTCCAGGAACAGTTCCTGCCTCTGAATAAAATCAACATCCTTGTTATGCATCGCTTCCTTACTATTTAAATTTATTACTGATTGTATTATTCGACTAAATCTGTGTATTATTAATTCTTTTTTCCAATAATTGATCACTTCTATACCTATAATAATGAACCCAAAATGTAACCTTATAATAACCCATTACAGGCAAACCTCTTGATATTGTTGTAATATTTTGTATACTTGCCCATATGAATGAAAAAAATATTCAAGTCGCCAAATGGTGGCAAGAAACAGACCATAATAAAATTTTATGTACATTATGCCCACGATATTGTAAAATCGGCAGAGGACAATCCGGATTTTGTTTTATCAGACAGAATCTTAATGATACCTTGTATACGACAGGCTACGGAAAACCAATAGGCTTTGCCATCGATCCCATAGAAAAAAAACCGCTGAATCACTTTTATCCCGGCAGTGACATCCTGAGTTTCGGAACAGCCGGATGTAATCTGGGGTGCCGGTTCTGCCAGAACTGGTCGATGAGTAAAGCAAAAAGCGATGCCAGCAACGCGCTTTATGCCTCACCGGAGGATGTAGTGGCCCTGGCCCATGAATATAAGGTGCCGTCCATCGCTTATACCTATAACGATCCCACTATTTTTGGAGAATATGTCATTGATATATCCAAAATCGGAAGGCAGGAAGGCATCAAATCTGTAATGGTGACCAACGGTTACATTGATAAAGAAGCTCGTAAACAGGTGTATCAAAACATCGATGCCGCTAATATCGATCTGAAAGCATTTACCGAACGCTTCTACCGTAAACTCACTTTTGCCCATCTCAAAGATGTACTGGATACGCTGATCTGGTTAAAAAAGGATACGGATATCTGGTTTGAGATTACCACCCTGCTGATACCCCATCAAAACGACTCTCAGGAAGAGATTAAACGTATGGTGGACTGGATTCTGCAGCATCTGGGCAGTGACATCCCTATACATTTCACGGCCTTTCATCCGGATTTTAAGATGACGGATACGCCGCCCACCCCTCCGCAAACATTACAAAAGGCACGCAAAACAGCAATCGATATGGGTATTAAATATTGTTATGTAGGTAACATTATGGATTCAGCCAGCCAGACCACCTATTGTCCCGGATGTGGTAAGCCATTGATCGAACGCAGCTGGCACAACGTATCCAATAACCTGATAGCGGACGGTTATTGCCCTGATTGTCATACGGCTATTAACGGGATTTGGACCTGATACATTGCGATTTACAATAAATTGTAATCGGTAACCCCAGGCACTAAAAAACTTGACACCCTTTTTTTTGTTTTTTACATTTAAAGCTTGTAGTAATTAAAATACGCGATCTTTAAAATATTTTTTATCCTGAAACATACGGTGTATTTCAGAAATTTGTTATGTAAGTTCAGGTTTAAAAATAGTAGAAATTAAAGTAATTCCGGCGTAGCTCAATCGGCAGAGCGGGTGGCTGTTAACCACTAGGTTGTAGGTTCGAGTCCTACCGCCGGAGCATTAAGGCCTTGTTATCATTGAATGTAGCAAGGCCTTTTTTATTGCCGGATATCACATGGGTAACAAAAATCACACTAATCAGGAGTAAACCGAAGAGTTTCAAGTCCTATATGATTTGTTTTCAGATAAGTATAAAATCGCTTGAAATGCGCTAAAATAAATGCCTGAAAGTGGGGTTAGAAGTCGATTTGCAGAGATAAAAAAGGCGGACAAGTGCCCGCCTTATTATTTTTAGTCATTCGTTTTTAGCCGTCTGAATTTGTTTTTGCATCTTAGGCGGAAATACGGCTTTTGAACTTGCTATAATCTTTCATTTAATCAGGTTGATCAATCATCATTTATCTTTCTCTATTTACTCATAATCTACTCTATTCAAACAACTCCGGATGCTGGTTATGAAAATCCGTATGCCGCTGATAGGCATTGGCCAGGGCCAGCAACTGACCCTCGCGGTATAAATTACCGATAAAGCTGATACTTACCGGTGTGCCATTCTCCCGGAAACCGTTGGGCAGCACCACGCAGGGATGACCGGTCAGATTGGTCAGCAGCAGATTATTACCACCAAATGAAGGCGCCACGTACACATCGATGGTGCGGAACAACTCCTGCATGGCCTGAATCCACTGATAGCGCAGGCGGTTGGCGTTAATATATTCCACCGCCGGAATAAAACGGGCCGCCCGGAAAACATTGGGCCATGCGTTACGCACCTGACGCACCATGCGATCATCCAGATTGGTGCGGGTCAGGGTATCAAATGCGGCAGCAGCCTCGGCGCTTAAGATAAACGAAAGCGGTTCGATGGGCATATCGGGTAATTCTTTCGGAATCAAATCAACACCCATTTGCCGCAATGTGTTCAGGGTGGCTGCGTCGTAGGCTTTATTGTCGTAATCGTCAGCAAAGGCCGCTTTAAGGTAACCGATGCGCAATGCTTTAATATCCATATTGGAATCATATTGAAACGGCACATCCACAACCGTCTGATCCGAGCCTTGGGGGCCATGAATGGCATCAAACACAATGGCACAGTCTTCCACCGTCCGGCAGATGGGACCCAGTTTGTCCATCGTCCAGCTCAGGGCCATAGCGCCCGTCCGGCTTACCCGGCCGAAGGTAGGACGCAGACCACTGGTGCCGCAGCGGGTGGACGGGGAAACAATGGATCCCCAGGTTTCGGAGCCGATGGCAAACGGTACCAGGCCGGCAGCCGTTGCCGCAGCCGAACCTGCCGATGAGCCGCTGGACCCCTGTTGCAAATTCCAGG
>WJIP01000355.1 GCA_014730185.1 Caldithrix sp.
GTTATGGACAATCCCAGGCCCGTTCCGCCAAATTTACGTGTTGTGGAAGCATCCGCCTGGGAAAACGAATCAAAAATGAGTTGTTGTTTATCTTCGGGTATGCCGACTCCGGTATCGGCAATCTTAAAATACAGAAGTATGTTCTCATCATCCTGCCATTTGTAGCCCGCCGTAACCCGAATTTCGCCTTCTTCCGTGAACTTGATGGCATTACCCACCAAATTAATGATAATTTGTCTCAATCGTCCTGGATCGCCAATCAAGTATTCTGGGATATCGTTGGAAACATAATGGACAATTTCCAGACCTTTATGGTTGGCTTTAATCGTAATGGGCCTTAAAATATCGCCCAGTTGTTCTTTCAGATTAAAGGTGATTTGTTCCAGCTCAAGTTTGCCGGCTTCAATCTTTGAAAAATCAAGAATATCGTTGATTAAACTTAGCAAGGCTTTGGAAGAACTTTTAACAACATTCAGATAGCCCTCCTGTTCATCCGATAATTGAGTATCCAGGGTTAAATCAGTCATCCCCATAATACCATTCATCGGAGTTCGTATCTCATGACTCATGTTAGCTAAAAATTCGCTTTTTGCCCTATTGGCCATTTCTAATTCTAATTTTGCCTTTTCCAGAGCATGGGTCTGGAGTTTCAATCGCATATTATTTATCAAACTGGTCCAATAAGTTCTGTTATGTATGTTGGTTTGCAGGAGTAAATAAGCCAGATATAAAAGGAATAAGAAGCTCATAGTCAAAGATTCGAACGTGCCCATGAATAACTGACTTATTGCTGCCGGTAGTAATAATGTAACGAGGTAAATACGAATTAATAATAGGTTGGGACTGAGTGATGTAGAAGCTCCGGAGGCCAGGCCTGTTAAAATCAGTAACAAAAAAAGCGAAGAGAGAGATAACCCGGATTGGAAAATGAGTACGGCTGAAAACGCGCCCCATGTAATGGTCATTAATGTTGTGAGTAAAGCAAAGCTAAGTCGCCATTGTTCTTTGTTATTTTTATAAATAGACTTAAATCGGCTTGTAATGATAAAACGCAGCAGGGCAACAATAAAAAGAAAGATACCGCTCATCAGAGTAATAAAAAAGTATTCCGAATAAACGGGTAATATATAGAGAACGACAGCATACAATATCAGATAGATAAATGAAGAAATACTTGATCGGCGCGAAATATTAGCATCCGTATCTTCAATCAGTTGTCTTTGTAATTCAGGGTCTAAAGCAATTGAACTGGGATAATACAAATTTTGATTAAACACTCAAAGCTCCTACATTAAATCCTATGGTGAAGTGAGTTATCGTCAAAAATTAATAAAATTTTAATTAATTATGCGGCTGCGGAGAGGCAACATTATGATGCGCACTCTTATTTTTATCGTCCCATTGGTTATGGTACTATCTTTATTACCGAACTCCCAGGGACAAAATAATTCAATCAACCGGCTCATCGAAAAGTATCGTCAATCAAAATCTCTGATCAATGGACAATGGAGTGTGGTCGCCAAATCAGTCACCACCGGCAAAACTATTATAGATTTTCAAGGGCATCAAAGCCTGGCCCCGGCTTCCGGTTTAAAACTGTTTACAAGTGCAGCAGCTTTGGATCGTCTTGGTGGAAATTTTCGCATTCAAACACCCCTTTATTACAGTGGTGATATTGATTCAAAAGGAGTACTTCATGGCGATGTTATCCTTGTTGGAAAGGGGGATCCCACCCTGGGTTCCACAATTATAAAAAAATCACGACCCTTAAACGATGTATTGGATCATTGGGTAAACGCCCTGCAGAAATCGGGCATTAAGCAAATTAAGGGACACATCATTGTCGACATTTCTATTTTTAATAATAATCGCGTTCCCGGCTACTGGCCATGGATTGATATCGGCAATTATTACGGTGCCGGTACAAGTGCGTTGTCTATCCATGATAATTTATATTATTTACATTTCCGCCCGGGCAGATCTCCTGGTATGCCAGCCAAGATACGGACTACAGAACCCAAAATGGAAGGCTTGAATTTCAAAAATTTTATAAAAACCGGTACCCCCGGATCCGGTGACCAAGGCTATATCTATTGCGCACCGGGACAAAATACGGCTGTTTTAAGAGGAACCATTCCGGCTGGCTTCGATACATTTACCATTAAGGGATCTATGCCCGATCCCGCGTTATTTGCTGCGAAAGCATTCAAAAAGCGACTGGAAACATCCGGTGTTGATGTGCAAAATACGGCTATTACATCTGCAACCAATAGAACGTATGACGAAAATAAACGGTTATGTATTATCCAATCTCCACCCTTACGTGACATTATTTATATACTGAATAAAAAAAGCGTTAATTTGTATGCCGAACAGCTTGTAAAATTAATGGACTATAAAACCAATCAAAAACCGGGCGACTTGAATAGGGGTCTGAAGATCATTAAAAAATTTCTGAATGAACAGGATATAGATACGAGTTCAATAACCTTATTCGACGGTAGCGGCTTATCCCGAACCAATCGGATATCCGCTTTGGCCATGGCAGAACTATTGTTGCAAATGACCAAACATAGCGAATTTACAGCATTTTATGAGTCTTTGGGAATAGCTGGTGACGCAAACGAATCGGGATCTTATAAAAATTTTGGGGAAAATACGATTATTGCCGGTAATGCACGCGTAAAAACTGGTTTGATCAACGGAGTGCGTAGCCACTCCGGATATGTTAAAAGTCAATCCGGAGAAATCATTACTTTCTCCATGATAGCCAATAATTATGACGGACATTTATATATAATTGACCAATTTCATGAAAATCTACTGATCCATATAGCCAAGAATTATTAATGTTGTGTGAACATGGTAAATATTTTTATATTCACGAAAGCTGATATAAGCAGGTTGGATAACTATGAAAATAAAAGAAACCATCCACCAAAAAGTGGCTGTGTTGACCTTAAAAGGAAAACTCATGGGCCCCCCTGGTACTATGGAATTGTACGAGGCTGTCAATAATTTGTTGAGTGATGGGGTGTTTCGTTTTGTCCTGGATTTGAAGCGTGTCACCTGGATTAACAGTCTGGGCATTGGTACAATTATGAAATGCTTATCAACTGTTAAAAAAGCCGATGGTCAAATACATCTGGCCAACATTTCAGAAAAAGTCAACAGTGTCTTTGCTATGTCTCAGTTAACTAAAGTTTTCACCATCCATGAGCAAGTGGAAAATGCCGTTGATGTATTGAATAAATCTTGATGGCCATGAATTAAACATTTTTGGCTTCATATTGATCAATGGCTTTGTGCAAGGTATCACTGGCTATTTCCGCACATTCATATTTCATATCCGGAATACCCTCTAAATAATCTAAAATATTCTGAACGTCTATTGCTTTTGCCTTCGAGAGGGTTAGTCCTTTTACCAATTCAGTCATGGCCGGTGCACAGGCCTGCAAGCCGGCGCATCCGATGTATTCATACATGGCCTGACCAATCGTTTGATTTTTATTGTTCAAAGCAAGGATTAAAATATCACCACAACTGCCTTGATGTTTTATGGTTAGAGTTGGATTTTCCATTTGCCCCATATTGATTTCCTCGTCCAGAATGCTTACGGCCTTTTCAGAAAATCCCATAGAGATTAACAGTTCTTTGCGTGTACTATCCACAAGTGAAAATTTTATTTACCTGAACGGAAATTTAGAAAACAAAACTATTCAATAAAATAATTTTTATCTGGTTAATTCATTATTTTAAAATCGAAACGGAACTTTTAAGAATGCTTGATTTACAATAGGCGAATGGTTAGCTTTAATATTTTATGCAGTTTATAATTTAATTAAAAACAGGGCTATGAAACGGAAAAAAAGAAACACGACAAAACACAATTTTACGAAGTTCGTTAGAACTCCTACTAAAACAACTCATAATACGCAGCCGTTAACCGAAAATGGGCAACCATTGTATAAGAAATTTTGGTTTTATGCGACGCTGTTAATTTTACTCATCGCCATTGGTGGTGGTTTTTATTTTTATCAATTAACCAAGGAATTACCTCCTCTTACCAAACTTGAACGGATCGATCCTGCTGTTGCATCTCAGGTTTTTACAGCCGATGGCCAACTGCTTCATTCCTTTTTTCGGCTGGAAAATCGCAAATATCTACAGTTCGACCGTATTCCAAATTCAGCCGTCAATGCCCTTATTTCCAGTGAAGACCGGGAATTTTTTAATCACTGGGGGATAAACCTGTATGGCATTGTGCGCGCTTTTCTAGTTAATATAACTAATATGAGAATTGAAGAAGGGGCTTCTACTATTTCCATGCAGCTGGCCCGCAATTTGTATTTCGGTTACAGGCAAACCCTGGAACGAAAATTAAAAGAAGCCATGACGGCAATCCAGATTGAGCGGACGTATTCCAAAAAAGAAATTTTGGAAATGTATCTTAATGTCAATTCTTTCGGCAGTAATGCCTTTGGCATAAAATCAGCAGCACGTCGCTTTTTTGATAAACCGGCGGAAGATTTGACGGTTGAAGAATCGGCTCTTCTGATCGGCATTTTAAACGGTCCGAGCTATTATTCGCCCATCCGCCATCCGGAAAGGGCCCAAAACCGGCGCAACCTGGTAATGCGCATGATGGTTGACCATGGTACATTATCCAGATCTAAATACGACAGCCTAAAACAACTGCCCTTAAATCTTAAGCTGAATGATCCCCATGAGATGAAAATGGCTCCGTATTTTACAGAGTACGTTCGCAGGCAACTCAACAAAATGCAGGATTCACTTAATGTGGATATATACGAAGACGGCCTGCGCATTTATACCAGCTTAAATACAGAAGTTCAGAACTATATGGAAGAGGCCGTATCAAAAAATATCGAGGCCATCCAGGCCAGAGTGCGTCAACAGAGGACCTTTCGTGAGATGCGTAAAGAGATGCCGGACTCCGTGGTGGATGAACTGTCATTCATGCAAATCGCTTTTGTGGCTATTAATCCGCATAATGGACACATTATGGCTATGATCGGTGGCCGGGATTTCGAAAAATCCAAATGGAATCGAGTTACCCAAATGGAACGGCAACCCGGATCAGCCTTTAAACCTTTTCTATATACAGCTGCTATTGATAATGGTTATTCACCTGCTGATGAATATCTCAATCAACCAACGGTTGAAATCAATCCCGACGGGACACGCTGGACACCCAAAAACTACAAAGGTGATGTGGGGGGGTGGATGACTCTGAGAGACGCCCTGCGAAATTCAGTAAACCTGGTTGCCGTGCGCTTAATATCGGATATCAGTCCGCGGGTTGTAGCCAATTATGCCCGGGAAATGGGTATTAGCACGGAGATGAGACCATTCTCTTCACTGGCTCTGGGCAGTTCGGAGGTGATCCCTCTGGAATTGGTCTCCGCCTATGGCACTTTTGCTAACAACGGTGTGCACGTGGAACCCGTTTCGATACTGAAAATTGAAGACAAAAACGGCAATGTCATATACCAGGCTCAGCCCCAGCGGGAAGAAGTTCTTTCACCATCTACCACATATATCATGAATGATATGTTACAGGATGTTATTAATCGCGGAACCGGCTACGGAGTGCGTCGTGATTATAAATTCTATCATGAAGCAGGCGGAAAAACAGGCACAACCAATGACAACACCAATGCTTGGTTTATAGGTTTTACACCGGATTTTGTTGCCGGTGTTTGGGTTGGAATCGATGACTTTCAATACAATTTAGGGCCCGGCATGGCCGGTGCGGTTGCCGCATTACCCTTTTGGGCTGACTTTATGTCCACCGTCTACGATTCTCTGCAATTCCGGCAACGGGAATTTCCAAAGGCCTCCGGAGTTATCGAACTGGAAATATGCCAAAAAAGTAAAAAACTGGCCACTCCTTATTGTTTAGATACCTATAAAGAAATTTTTAAAGTACAATATCAACCGGAAGAAAAATGCGATATTCATAAAGGACGGCAATCTATTGACCAGAACAGAAGGCGTCGATTCTAATGGACAAAACAGATTAACCGTCTATTATTAGTGATCTGAAAACTTAACAACGTTGGTTATAGATCACCTGCAAACCTTATCAAAACAGACCTTATGAAACCCGATTTCCATAGTGCTCTTTTTATTGATCCATCACAAATAAAAATACTACACAATTCTGTTGATACGCCCGGCCTTTTGATCAGCGACTCCCGGTTACAATCCAATATTCAGAGCATGCAATACCTGGCCCAAATTAGCAAATGCCGGATGAGGCCCCACATCAAAACGCATAAATCGGCTGAAATAGCTCTCCGGCAATTAAAAGCGGGAGCAATCGGAATTACCACTGCCAAATTAAGCGAAGCTGAAATATTTGCCGAGCAAGGCATAGCCGATATTTTTATCGCCAATCAAATTACACACAGGGCTAAAATTAAACGCTTATATGATTTGCATCAGAACAACCGTTTGATAATCGGCATCGATCACACCGAACAAATTAAAATTTTAGCCGATGTTTTCCAGGATACCCAACACCCCTTAGAAGTGCGTATTGAAGTAGATAGTGGATTGAATCGCTGTGGTATTCAGAATCTGAATCAATTGATAACACTGGCCCGGGAAATCAAAAAATTTCGATGGTTGAAGCTGGAAGGAATTTTTACACATGCCGGTCAGGCATACGGTGGCAGTAATCCCAAAGAGATCCGAAACATTGGTTTACATGAGGGAAACCTGATGGTGTACTATGCCAAAGCCCTTGCTGAACATGGCATAGATATTGACTCGGTAAGTGTGGGTTCAACCCCTACCGTGCCCCATTCAGCATCCATAAACGGTATTAATGAAATCCGTCCCGGAAATTATGTTTTCCATGACGCCATTCAAGTGGCCTTACAAACGGTTCGACCCGATCGGTGCAGCCTGCTGGTTATGGCCACAGTTATCTCAAAAACTTTGTCCAATCGGATTATAGTTGATGCCGGGAGTAAAGCATTAAATCTGGATAAGGGTGCCCATTCCAAACAGCTTTTGCCCGGATATGGAATCCCCCTTAACCTTAAAGGAACCATCAGCGCTCTCTCCGAAGAGCATGGAATGATTGATACCAATGAACCGGCGATCATTGAAATTGGCGATCCCGTCATCATCTTACCAAACCACGCCTGTGCGGTTGTTAATTTATATGATACCTACCATTGGTTGGATAAGGATAATAAAATACATTCGACACCTATTACTGCCCGTGGCAAAAGTCAATAGCTCGCCATATCTACAATGGCATTCTGTTTCATACCTCATCCCCAGTACCCCTCCTTAAATCCGGTTAATTGATATAATACTCTCGCCTATTTTATACTTTTGTGACCATAAAATTGGACAGGTTATTTTGATTAGGGCTTAGATTTTGACTATATTTGCAACTTAAATTTTTAACTGAATGAATTGTTACATTTGAAAAAGGAGTGGTTATGCTAAAGAAGCACCCCCGCGGACTCATGATACTGTTTTTTACAGAGATGTGGGAACGGTTTGGTTTTTACCTGATGCTTGGTATTTTTACGTTGTACATGATTGCCGGATCAGGTGAGAAATTTCCCGGCTTGGGATTCAGTGAAAAGCACGCTGCTGATATTTACGGCTCCTATTTAGCGCTTGTTTATTTAACGCCATTTTTTGGTGGATTATTAGCGGATCGTGTATTGGGATATCGCAAAGCAATTATAATGGGCGGAAGTTTAATGGCTGCCGGATATTTGATGCTGGCCATACCCAATTCTTTGCTGTTTTTCTATTTGGCCCTTCTATTGATAATTTTTGGTAATGGTTTATTCAAACCAAATATTTCTGTTTTACTGGGAAAATTATATGAAAAACCGGAGTATGAGCATCTTAAAGACTCCGGATTTAATATCTTTTACATGGGCATTAATATTGGTGCTTTCGTCTGTAATTTTGTGGCTGCATATTTGCGTATTCAGTTTGGCTGGGGCTGGGCATTTGCTGCAGCCGGTGTTGGTATGATTATTGGTATTATCTGGTTTATGTTAGGCAATGTCTCTGTCAAAGAGCTCAAAGCTGCCGATGTTATATCGAAAAAGAGAGATGGCGATATGCCCTTAACTCAGGTGTTTTATAAAATGTTTGTACCGGCCATTATTTTTGCCGCTGTCGGTTGGTTCATACCA
>WJIP01000035.1 GCA_014730185.1 Caldithrix sp.
ATCTTTTTGCACTACACACAAAGAGTTCGATTTTTCGAATGCCTTTGACACAAAGTGATGGGCATCGAAACGATCTCCGATCAAAGCCCAGAAAATTTGTCCAGGTTCAATCCGGCGAGAGTCGATAGAAACACCTTCGAATCCTTTAGCCCACCTTTTGTTTGGATGCGCGTTCAAAAACTGAATGTTCGGCAAACGTTTAAGTTCTTTAAATTTAATGTGCGTCATTACCCACTGCTTCTTTTATAATCACTCGTTCATCAAAATCAAATTTATGGCCGTCAATGTCCTGGTAAGTCTCATGGCCTTTACCAGCCAATAACAGCACATCACCTTTGTCTAGCATGGTTACAGCTTTTTGGATGGCTTCCCTTCTGTTGGGGATAACCATTCGTTTTTCTGATTGGGGCATTCCTTGCAGAATATCTCGGATAATAGCATCCGGCGATTCTCTTCTGGGATTGTCCGATGTAACAATACTAAAATCCGCTTGCTCTTCGGCCACTCGACCCATTTCCGGTCGCTTACCCTTGTCTCGATCGCCACCGGCCCCAAACAAGACAAATAACCGTCCGGGCGTAATCCGTCTCAACGCTTGCAAAGCTTTATTCAGGGCGTCGGGAGTATGTGAATAATCGATAACGGCCAGGGTTTGGGGTGCAACTTCAATCTTTTCAAGACGGCCGGGTACGCCCTGAAGGTTTGCAATGCCCCTGGCAATCGTTTGTAAATCAATATCCGATGCCAAACCGGCACTAACCGCTGCCAGGATATTTTGCAAATTAAACTCACTGATGAGTGCGGAATGCAATTCTGTTTTACCGGCGGGGGTCTGCAATTTTACTTCGATTCCATTTATGTCAAAGTGCCAATCCAATGGAAATACCTGCGCCTTATGGTCCATACCGAATGTTATGATATCCTTCTCAACCCGTTGCAAAAGCTTTTGCCCATAGTCATCATCGATATTGATTACAGCTTTACCCATTGGTTTCAGAAGATTAAACAGACGGGCTTTGGCCTCAAAGTAGGCCGACTCTGTGGCATGAAAATCCAGATGATCACGACTTAAATTGGTAAAAATTGCTGTCTCGAAAGATAACCCATCTACACGATTTAATTCCAGAGCATGCGAAGAGACTTCCAGAACCGCACAATCAATATCCTTTTTTCGCATATCAGAGAGCATCGCACTTAAATCCGATGATTCCGGTGTGGTATTCCAGGCGGGCTGAGGTTCATCATCACCGTATTGATAATGTACAGTGCTGATCAAACCGGTGGACCAACCGGCTGTTTGAAACATACAATGTAAGAGAAAGGCAGTGGTGGTTTTCCCATTGGTACCCGTTACACCGGTTAACTTCATATTATCAATTTGGGGACTGTAAAAGTTTTTGACTAACCAGGGAAGAATTTTACGGCTATTTTTGACCAAAATTTGAGGGATGTTTACCTGGGGTAAACGCGCTTCTACAACAGCAGCAATTGCGCCGTTTTCCGCGGCTTGTGCCACATAAGTATGGCCATCGGTTTCAAAACCTGGAATAGCTACAAACAGGAATCCGGTCTGCACCTTACGGGAATCGTAGGTAATTCCTTGGATCAGCAATTTTCCCAACTCTTCCGGGAAATCGATGTTTAAATTTACAAATAGGTCTTCGGCCGTCTTGTTAATCATTTAATTGTTTACTCCCTAAACTGCATTAACGACAAGTCAGTACAACCTGCTTGCGGTTTTTCAAAACCTGCCCGTGTTCAATACTTTGCGATTGAACCGTGAGTCCCTGCCCTTTGATCAGTACTTTTAATTTAGAAAAATCAATACGGGACATTGCCTCACGCTTTGAAAGACCTTTTAAATCAGGCATTCTGGTTAGGTGGACGCGGTCCTCTCCGGTTTGTAAAACCATAATTTCATTCTTTGCCCAAGCAGATAATATGGTTGAACCATTTCCCTTAATACGATACTGATAACCTTTGGCGTCCAGCAATTGTCGGGCACTTTTAATATCGAATCCGTTAAGCGAAGGAAGTTCTTTATAATTTTGAACATACTGTAGCTTATCCGACACCGCTTGTTTATCCGGCCTTTCATGACCCTCAATATACATTATGCGCTGAATAATGTTGCGAAATGCCGGCGCCGCCACCTGTCCGCCATAACGGCCTTTGTCCGGATCATCAATAATCACGGCACACACATAACGTGGATTTTCATAGCCGGCAAATCCAACAAAAGATGCCCGGTAGCGATTGTTCGCATATTCACCGGTTTGTTTATTATACTTCCGGGCGGTACCCGTCTTTCCCCCGACTTCGATACTCGCAGGTTTAGCAGCCGTACCCGTTCCCTCTTCTACCACGCCTTTCATAAATGATCTCAATATATCGCATGCTTCCTTGGATAGTACCTGACGAACGGCTAGCGGTTCATACATGGAACTCAATGAACCGTCCGGTGCCTGCTTTGCTTTAACAACATAAGGCCTGTAAAGATAACCCCCGTTAACTATTGCGGAATAAGCCGTGGCCAGCTGTAATGCGGTTACCCCGATTTCATATCCAATAGAGATGGAGGCTTTGGAAACTCCGGACCAGTTATTAGGCGGTTCCAGCAATCCTGTGGCCTCTCCCGCTAATCCCACTCCTGTTTTACTGCCAAATCCGAATTGTTTGAGGTACTTAAAAAAGCGATTACGATTCAGAGGTTCACTTAACTTAATAAAACCGATGTTGGATGATTTTTCAAAAACCCGCCGGAAGGACATCCAGCCATAGGCTTTGGTATCGCGAAAATATCTATCGTATATTTTATACCTTCCCTGTTCACAAAAAACAATATCATTGGGCCGTTTTAAATTTTCCTGCAACAGCATGGCCGCGGTAAACAATTTTTGCGTCGACCCGGGTTCAAAAACATCCGTAATGGTTCGGTTGCGTTTTTTAGCATTGCTGTAATATTTATGGCTGTTGGGATCGAAGGTCGGGTAATTGGCCATGGCCAAAATTTCACCTTTATG
>WJIP01000356.1 GCA_014730185.1 Caldithrix sp.
AAAGCGTTCGGCCGTCAAAGCGGAACGTCTGAAATAGCCCCGGGCCAAACCGGCGCCGCTGATATGCAGCTCGCCGGGTACGCCTATGGGACACGGAATCAGATGCTCATCTAAAATATAGAGCGAAGCATTCTTCACGGGTTTACCAATGGGCACCGTGGGGTGGTCGAAATCGTTTTCCACCCGATACGTGGTGGTGCAAATGGTTGCTTCCGTAGGTCCGTATCCATTGGTGAACCGGCGATCCTTAGCCCATTTTTTAGCCACTTCCGGCGTGCATTTTTCACCGGCGGATACCACCGATTTCAGCGAGGGAAAATCTTCCGGCTGCAGAATAGTAAGCACCGAAGGCGGCAACGTAATATTTGTAATCTCATGTTTTTTGATGACGTTAATTAAATCCGGCAATGACAGTAACGTATCCCGTTTAACCATAAAAAGGGTAGCCCCGGACGTTAAGGTTGAAAAAATCTCTTCCACAGAAGCGTCAAAACTAAAAGAAGCGAATTGAAGAATCCTCGAAGTATGATCGATTTGATACTGATCTTTAGTAGAAGCCAGGGCATTCAACAAACTGCTGTGTTGCAGCATGGTACCTTTCGGGTGTCCGGTGGAGCCGGAGGTATAAATCATATAAGCGAGGTTGGAAGGAACGACGGCGCTTTCGGGATTATGATCCGGTTGCTTGAGTATATCGTCGTTGCCATTGTCTAAATAAATGATGCCGGCGTTACTGCCGTTGAGTTTGCTCTTTAATGCCTTTTGTGTGATGATATAAACCAGCTCCGCATCTTTGAACATGTACTGAATGCGTTCGGACGGATACGACGGATCGATGGGCACATAAGCCCCGCCGGCTTTGAGCACGCCCAGAATAGCGACGATCATATCTATGGAACGATCGATACAAATCCCGATTTTACTTTCCGCCCCGACGCCGCCTTCGATAAGGTAATGGGCGAGTTGATTGCTGCGGCGATTGAGTTCATCATAGGTTAGCGGTTGATCTTCGAAAACCACAGCGGGTTTGTCTGCGTATTCCCGTACCTTTTGTTCAAAGACCTGGTGTGCACACAGCTCTTTTTCCACAGACGCTGAAGTATTATTCCATGTTTCAAGCAACCGTTGTTGTTCATTAGCGGAAAGAATAGATAATTGGGAAACCGGTTTTTCCGGATTGGAAACCATCTCTTCCAGTATTGCTGTGTAATGATGCAACATGCGCTGGATGGTATCGTTGTCGAACAAATCGATATTGTACCCGAGGGAGGCGGCTAATCCGGTGCCGGATTCCACGGTCATCATGGTTAAGTCAAAAGGCGCAACACCCTGTTCCAATTCAATCGATTCGATGGTCAAGCCGCCCAGATCAAGGCTGGCCCCCTCGCGGCTTAATGCAAATTGTGATAAGCCTTCATCATGCATCAGGTGCGCCCGCTGCAGGATGAACATGGTTTGGAACAGCGGCGTGCGGCTGGTATCCCGTTTTGGTTGAAGCTTTTCCACTAACAGGGAAAGTGGATAATCCATGTGATCGAACACATCCAGAACGGTTTGCTTTACCTGCTGCAGAAAATCCGTGAACGGCATGTCTTTTTCCAGCCTTCCGCGGAAGGGAAGTGGGTTGACAAAATAACCGACTATGCCGGCAAATTCGCTTTTGGAGCGTCCGGCGGTGGGCGAACCGACAATGAGATCATATTGACCGGTATACCGGTGAAGCAGAGCATAATAGGCGGCCAATAGCGTTGTAAATACCGTCATACCCTGCTGTTCGGCGAATGTTTTGACCCGCTCCGATAAATTATCACCAAACCAAATGGTTTCGGTCGCGCCGCGGTAAGTTTGAACCGAGGGCCGGGGCCGGTCGGTCGGTATATTCAGTAATGGCAGATCACCCGATAGCTGCCGTTTCCAAAAATCGAGCAGTCGGTCGCCTTCCTCGGCCAGCAGCTTTTCCTGCCACTCAATATAATCGGTATACTGGCTCCTTATGGGTGTTAGCACCGACGTGTTATCCGGATCATTAAAAATCAAACTTAATTCATTAAGCAGCAAAGCCTGAGACCACATGTCGGTGACGATATGGTGCATAACAAATAACAGGATATAATGATTTTCAGCCCGGCGGAACAGGAACAGGCGAAGCAAAGGACCGTTCTCTAAATCGAAATGTCTCACGACTTCTTCGTTTAACCGCTTACGAACCTGGTCTTCCGTATGTTCGGACAAGTCTTCTTCAATAAAAAAGAGCGGCATATCGGGATGGATACGCTGTATGGGTTGTCCGTCTTTCATATAAAATGTAGTACGCAATGAAGCATGCCGGTCCACCAGAACCTGAAAAGCTTGTTGCAATTGTTCTTTGTCAAAATCCGAACGAATGCGTACCCCATAAGCCAGATTGAATATGCTGTCCGGGGCCATCACATGCTGGAAATACATGGCTTTTTGGCCGTAAGACAGTGGATATTCCACTATTTCACGTGGCTTCTCTGCTTCTTCTGATGTTTTAGTTTTTTCTTCGGCCGGTTTTTCTTCCTCCAATTGCGGTAAAAACTGATTGCACAGATCAGTAATGGAGGGACCTTGCAAAAGGGAAGCAATAGGCAGGTTAACGCCTAATTTGCTCTCCACCGTATTCTTAACTTCAATAGCCATCAGAGAATCGATGCCCATATTCATCAAGGATTGGTCAATATTGATTTGTTCGGCACTTATACTTAAAACACGGGCAACTTCATTTTGCAGATATGAAGCCAATAATTCGGCGCGTTGTTCGGCAGGTTCGGCGAGCAACTCATTTCGATCCAGATCGTAGCTGCTATCGGTCTTTTCAGTTGTTTTTGCGCTGCCCTTGATCTGCGGTTTAAAATGTTCATAAATAGCCGGTACAGCATCATGGTCCGTATTTCTGTAGAGAGCCTCCCAATTTGCTTCACTGACAATCAGATGGCCCTCCTTAATTTTGAGCATGGGCTGCAAGACAGTCCAACGTGCTTCAGCAATTTCCGGTTTAACCGGTATTTCTCCATCCAGTTTCAAATGCAGAGCAGGCTTGCCCTTTGTTTGCCGTTCATTGTTTTTTACAAGCAGGGCTTCATCAATATAATCTGCCGATTGGTAATTTTGTTCGTGTTTGTTTAATAAAATCAGGGGGGATATGGTGATGAAAAAATCCAGATTCTGTTCAGCGCAAACAGCGTATACATTTTCAATTTTGTTCCATAATTCCGTCAATGCCCCGTTTTTCTCGAAACGGCTCATGGATATGATTGTACCACAAATTTTTTCGGCCATCTGCTCATTCATCTCATCAAAATGAATCAGATTCGTCCCTCGAGGTATTGATTTTAACATTCCCTTCTTAAGATCATTCAGCTTTTTATTACTATTGGATAGCGGCTGCAGTACAAAATTTTTTGCCCCCTGGTTGACAAACCACTGGATCAAACCCAAATCATTTGCATCCATGTTGCCAGCAATGAGATAAAATTTATCTGGTTCAAAAGTACTCAGAAAGTCCTGTTTTCGGGCTTTCTCTTCATGAAAACTCAATATAAATTTCCCGAGACGTTTATTTTGTTCCATAAGGAGAAGTGCTTTGCCCAAATGACTATGATCGAAAATGTTCAGTTTCGGTTTTTCATAGTTTATTTTTTCCAAAAGCTCAAATGTATCTTTTAATAGTTTTGCACAAAGAGGAGGTTGCTCCTGTACAATATGCATCATATCGATGGCATAAAAGACCACGTTTCTTCTCAGATTATGATACACTAAAGGTTGGTCAAAATCGCCACTGGTGTTAAGGTCAAGAAAACGACCGAATTCTTTAAGTAAACTGAAGCTATTGGTGATAAAATCATTCTTTGTGGTATTAACGACAATGCTCACACCTTGACCGTCAGTGGCCTGCAGGATTTTATCAATAAAATCCAGTGACTGACTGCTGTAAACATAATCAATTCCTATGGATTTTAGATAATGCTGTTTATCTGCATTCGCTGCGGTCGCAAAAATGGTTGCCTGGCTTGATTTGGCGAATTGTATGATGGCTTGTCCCTTAGGTGTATCTGCATCACTGATAAATATGGAATCTTCGGGCTGTATCTGGGCCATGTAGTTCAGCGCATAATTGGCCGTTACATAATCAAATGCAATGGCGGCAGCTGTTTCGAAGCTAAGATTATTCGGTTTTTCGATCACTTTATCTTCTGTGAAAATTGCATATCTGTATAAAGTACCATGCCCTAAAGCAATAACTTCATCACCTATATTCAGATGTTGCACTTCCTGGCCTACAGCGGTTACAATACCTGCGCAGGAACTACCTGCATTGTTAGCATTGTAGACAGACGGATCCCTGAGCAAAGCTGTGTCACTGGAATAAAGGCCGGCTGCCTGGACCTCCAGTTCAATTTGTTTACCGACCGGCTTATTTCTTTGTTTTGCCGGCAACTTTACGAGTTCATCCTGTTGCTGACGGGCATCGGAAGTAAAGCTGATAGAGGGCATGAGCCGCAATCCATAGAACATCTGGTTACGATAGGCAAGCTGTACTTCATTATCGGGTATTTTAAAAAGTTCCGCCGGATTTGGAAACTGGTTTTCTATGTCCAGTATCCTGATGTTGAGCTCGGGATAGTTTGCTTGGAGCTGGTTACAATAGTCCCGGAATAATACCTGATCCATATTGATCTGATTATGGTTTTGTATTTGGGCTATCGCAGATTGGGTAACAACGAAAAAACGATCAATAGGATGTGTACCTTCGGCAAGTGTATTAACAATTTTCGGTAAAGCTTTTCGGCTTAGCTCGGGATTATCAATATTCCAAAAGAAAAAGATGTTGTTTCGTTCACCCAGATAGTTCAACATCGTATTTTCAAACTGTTCAGTATTTGAAGTGTCAAGGGTTATGGCCTGACCTTCTGTATGACCATCAGGATTTTTGAACCGGAATTGTACCGGTTGAATTGACTTGATTTTAAGAGCCTTGGTTAATTTTGTGCTGAATAGATCATCCTCAAAAATAATCCAATTGCCTTGGAGTTGATCGGCTATCGAGGATGAATAACCGGTTTGTATTTCCTGCCATTCCATCTCATAGACGTAGTCGGCAAACGCCAGATGTCCGGGTATAGCTTTAAGTCTTAAACTATTAATATCAAGGATTAAATTACCGTCAGTATCCATCAGTTGAAAATCACTGTGTACATTTTCCGCCTTATCGCCCTCAGAATGTATTTTTACATGAACCCAAATCTCAGCAGTTGGTCGCCCATACATTTTAAGTTGTTCCACAGAATGGGGGATATAAACATTTTCGCTTTTAATATTGGATGCCACCGTTGCTAAAAGTAAATGAAATGAATTATTTAGGACGAGTGGGTGTATGTGATAATCATCCAAATCATTGAGATGAGATGATGGAAACTTGAATTTAATAAGAGATTCCGACTCTCCTGTCCAAAGCTCTTTCGTTAATTGGTTAAGGTTTTCGGGACGGATACCCAGATTTTGCAACGGTTTAAAGAAAAAACTATAGTCGTCTTTTTTATTCAGATGTTTTTTAAAACTTTCGATATCAACGGTATTACTTGCTTTGCTCTCTGAGGTGTCGCGAATTATGGAACCAAAGCTGTGCATCTCCCAACTTTGTTTTCCGGATACCATGCGTGGTTTGCTAAAAGCCTGGAAATAAGCCATAGAGGATGAAACAGGTGTTAACGAAAAATGTAACTGCCTGGATTCATTTTGGTGAATTTTGAGAGCATTTTTAAAGGTAATATTTTTCAATATGGTATGATGTCCCTGAAATGTCTGTCTTGAAGCAGCTACAGCCATTTCCAGATAGGCTGATTCGGGTAGTATAGATGAACCTCGGCCATTTTGAGTATTTAAATACGCTACATAATCAGATTTGAGTTGAACGGTCCAGTTGGCATTGGAGGGCAGTAAAGCCGATCCATGCTGAACACCTAAAAGCGGATGGTACATCGAATCCTGCGACGTATCTTTAACCAGGGGTTTACTATCCACACGTTCCTTATCATCCATATCAAACCATACACGCTCTCTCTGGAAAGGATAAGCTGGTAAATCTATAAATCGGCC
Organism: Caldithrix sp.; assembly: GCA_014730185.1. Taxonomy (GTDB): domain Bacteria; phylum Calditrichota; class Calditrichia; order Calditrichales; family Calditrichaceae; genus WJIP01. Next base: position 6,118 of record WJIP01000356.1, read on the forward strand.
TTTATTCGGATAAAGTTGTTTCCATTGGACGGGATAACCGTTAACAAAAAGAAGACCAATGGTCCTCAAAAGCGTTGTTTTTTCGGGCTCTTTTCTTCTCAGTGACGGCAAAACAAAAGCTTGTTTGTTTTGATGGTCGAGGTTTTGCTGTATATAGTTTCTTAGAACAGGGTGCGGACCGACTTCAATAAAAACATTGAATTGATCCTTCACAAGCTGATTAATGCCACCTGAAAATTTTACAGGTTCCCGGACATTGCGTCCCCAGTAATTCGCATCATAATCGCCATTTGCAGCATATTCGCCGGTGACTGTTGATAATATTGGGATGTTACTTTTTTGCAATTCAATGGTCTGTAATTCATCGATCAATTTTTCTTTAAACGGTTCCATTTGAGGACTATGAAAGGCGTAGTTAACCGGCAATTTTTTACAAAATACATCCCGGGATTTTAAAGTATCCAAAACAATATCCACTGCTTCTTCTTCACCGCTGATAACATTGGACTTGACACTGTTCATAGCCCCTAATGAGAGGCGATCTTCATATGGTTTGATAATTTCTTTGAGCTCATCATAGTCCAAATCGACGGCAGCCATTTTACCTAAGCCGGTGGCTTGCTGCATCAGCCTGCCTCGATGAAAGATAACACGAACAGCGTTTTCCAAACTAAGCTTTCCGGAAACATGAGCTGCAGCTACCTCACCAACACTGTGTCCGGTTACAGCATCGGGCACAATACCCCAGGAACGCCAAAGAGCGGCTAAAGCCACCTGTAAAGCAAATAGGGCAGGTTGTGCAATTTCGGTCTGATCAAGGCGGGAGTGTTCTTCAACTTTTTGTAATTCATTTTTGAGAGACCAGCCACTCAGTTCCTCCAACATAAAAGAAATGCGTTCTATGGTAGCCATAAATATGGGTTCGGATTCCATCAGTTCACGCCCCATACCCCACCATTGAGGGCCCTGTCCAGAGAATACAAAAGCTGTTTTTGGCGAAAAATTAGGGTCGTTTATACCTCTTATGACTTGCGATTTTTGTTCTGATTCCTGGAAAAGGGTTAATTGATCCGTAAATTCCTTTTTTCCCGAGGCGATGACGGCCAAACGATGATCAAGGAAGGTA
>WJIP01000357.1 GCA_014730185.1 Caldithrix sp.
CCGGATATTGTTGCCGCATTGGCCAGGGCCTGTTTTAAAGCCGGTGCTAAAGAAGTCAAGATTTTTGACCGGACCTGTAATAATCCCCGCCGCTGCTATCATAGTTCCAAAATTCAGGCTAAAGCACGCAGTGCCGGCGCAGATATTTATCAAATACGCTCCAATAAATATAAAAATATTGCCATTAATGGCGAGTTGATTAACGATTGGCCTATATATGAGGATTATCTGGAAGCTGATAAAGTGATCAATGTGCCTATAGCCAAACACCACTCTCTGAGCAAAGTCACCCTGGGATTAAAGAATTTGATGGGTGTTATGGGGGGTAATAGGGGATCCCTGCACAACTATTTCTCAACAAAACTTATTGATATCGATCGCAAAATCATGCCACATCTGACCATTATTGATGCTTACCGGATTTTAACAGCGAATGGACCGGTTGGTGGCAATCCCAATGATGTGGAGATGCCTAAAACCGTGATCGCCAGTTCGTGCATGGTATCTGCGGATTATCTGGCTCTGGATTTATTTGGCCATAAGCTGCAAGAGGTGGATCATATTAAGACCGCTAATGAGCGTGGGTTGGCTAAATTCGATCTCAGCAAGCTAAACGTTAAGCGGGTTAATCTGGCTTAAGCAATAACATCGCGATTGCAAGGGAGACGGAAACGAAGGAAAGGAGTCCTTTTTGTATAAGATCCGCCGGATCACGCAGATCCTATTTTTGATATTTTTCATCTATCTGTTTGTTATCGCCCGTTTTCCTTATGAAAATGGTATAGCATCGGATTTATTTTTGCGGTTCAGCCCCCTCATCCCTTTGTTCGATTTTATACAGAATTTACATATTTCCTGGGTGTTCTGGCCGGCGGTTATTATTCTTTTGCTAAGCATATTTCTGGGGCGATTTTTTTGCGGATGGATATGTCCGTTGGGAACGACCATTGATATTAGCAGCAAGCTGTTCAAATCGCCCTCTAACCGGATTTCGGCCAAATTTCAGAACTGGCGTTATGTAAAATTTGCCCTGCTTACGGGGCTTATCATTCTGGCCGTTTTTTCCATAAACTTGTGGGGCTATTTTGATCCCCTTTCCATTTTTAACCGCGTTTTAACTGTTTTGCTTTATCCGCTGGCCACCTTGTTCACCGAGCAATCACTGCTAGCATTGTCGGAAATACCCCTTATTGAAGATCAGGTATATGCTACCTACGATTTTTATAAATGGCATCTTATGCCGGAAACTCAGGCCTTTTATCAACAGCTTTTCTGGATAACTTTATTCTTCGGTATCATCATCGGCCTGGAACGTTTATCCCGGCGGTTTTGGTGTCGCTATATCTGTCCGGCCGGCGCTTTACTGGGATTTCTATCGCAGTTCCGTTTTTACGAACGCATTGTCGGTGAGGAGTGTCCCGTATGCAATAAATGCCAGACGGAATGCAAGATGAACGCTATCCCCGAAGGTAACGTCGCCAAAACCAATAAGGTGGAATGTATCGAATGCTTTAATTGCGGTGCGGCCTGCCCCTCGAAGGTCAACGCCATTACCTATCGCTGGCGCTGGAAACCCTATCATACGCCCATCGATTATAACCGGCGGCAATTTTTATACACCACAGCCGGTAGCGCTGCCGCATTGGGCTTACTTAACCTGGGCTTGACTAACCGGGAACAACAAAACCGTATGATCCGGCCCCCGGGATCCGTAGAAGAGGATCTTTTTTTAGATCGCTGTATCCGCTGTCAGCAATGCGTACGCATTTGCGAGTCCAATGGCGGTTGTCTGCAGCCCGATCACATCCATGACAGCGTGCTGCAGTTATGGGCACCCGTGGCCATCATGCGCGAAGGTTATTGCGAATATAATTGCAACTTGTGCGGCGAAATATGTCCAACAGATGCCATTCTGCCCACAAAACTGGCGGACAAACAAAAACTGCCGATCGGTCTGGCCCATTTTGATGAAAACTTGTGTATTCCCTTTGCCCGCAATGAAGATTGTCTGGTATGTGAAGAACATTGCCCTACGCCGGATAAAGCCATTAAATTTGATATAAAGAATTATGAAAATCCGGAGACGGGTGAAGTGCGGCCGGTGAAATATCCCTATGTTATAAAGGAACTGTGTATCGGCTGCGGCATTTGCGAAAATAAATGTCCCCTGGCCGGAGCTCCGGGTGTCTTTGTGAATATTGAAAATGAACAACGGGTAGCCATTAGCTGATTCTGTTTATTTGATCATTACATTTGTCAACCGCCTTATCGTTTCCGGGGCATGGCCTTCATAACGGTTATTGGAATAGACATATACTTGCAAATCTTTATCTAAAAATTTTTTTATCCAGTCCGCCCACCAATCCAAATCTTTTTCCCGGTTAATCCGTACGTGAGAGAAATCATGAGGGATTTTTTTGCGGTTGCCCAGTAAGCGAATGTAAGTAAAATCGGCCGTTATCTTAATAATACGCGGCATATAATATAAATCATGCAGAACCAGTGCTACATTGTGCTTATCCAGCATCTCGTATAAAGCAGTCTCATGCCATTTGCGGTTTCTTATTTCCACACACAAGCGGGCATCCCGGGCATGATCGGATAAAAATTGTTCTAACGCCGCATAATGATCTTTGGGATTAAATTTATAATCAAATTGCAAAACAAGCGGTCCCAGTTTGTGGCCGAGAATTTGCATGGTTTTCAGATAATTTTGCCAATCGCTCTCTGCATCAATCAGGCGTTTTTCATGGGTTATAACTTGCGGTACTTTGCTCGCAAAACGAAAATGATGGGGCGTATTTTGCCGCCATTTTTCCACGGTACCCGGGCGCGGTGCACCATAAAATGTGGAATCGATTTCCACGGTGCGGAATGATTGGCTGTAATGGACTAAATATTCGGATTGCTTGACGCCTTTTGTATAAAAGTTACCGGCCCAGTCTTTGTAGGACCAACCCGAAGTGCCGATGAAAAGTTTATCATTCATTTATAAAGATCTGCCCAAATTTCATGACATAAATCATTGCTCATCGAAATCCTAACCATGCCCATTACTTCCGGTTGAATGCGCTATAATTGATAATCAATACCAAGCCTCAATATCCCTGCGCCAAACATCAATTCACCGGCTAAAGACCATTGAGGATCCATAAAATAGCGCATGCCCAGTCCAAGGTTCAGCGTCAAACCGATATCCCGGCTTTCCCGGTCTGCAAAATTAACGGAATAGGACTCAAACCGATCGTTGTCGATATTAAAGCCGCCCTGCAGCAACACGTATGTATCCAATCGATTATTCTGCGACAAAAACAGATGATAATAGCCACTGAACAACAATAACAGATTGGAGTGCTCCGTACGACGTTCCGGCCAGTCGTCATCGTAATAGGAATAGCCGATGGCCCCACCCAACCCCAGTAATGTAGATATATTTTTGGGCGCTAGAAATTGTCCTTTCACCCCTTGTTCGTAGACTAAAAAATATCCTTGATCTGCCCCGTACAAGCCGCCCAGCGCCAGTCGTCCGCCCATTAAGCGGTCGCCTGCATAAAGAGGTAAATCTGAGGATTGAGCTTTATCTACTGAATGTAGTGCAATGAGTATCAAACTCATCAGCATTAATTTATAATGCATATTAACATCCGATATTATTTACAAAGTTTCGGCTGATGTTTTTCTGATTTTCTATTATCAATAGTTTGAATGAGGCGGATAATTACAAAATTATAATTCAATAATCCTAGCATACGGTTCTTCCAATCCCTCCGTACAATTGCCGCACATTTCTATACCTTTTCGATTGGATAGAACTTGCTTGCGAAATTGCATGTAATCACCGTTTTTCCAGATTTCCTTAAAAGATTTTTTCTGATCAAACAAATGAGCCATTGCATAATCGGCATCTTTGTCAAAACAACACGGACTGATGGAACCATCCCAGTTAACGGTTGTATTGAGCCAAAGACGTTTGCACCAGTTTTCAATTTCTCCACGCATGGAAATAGACTGACCATCAAATTCATATCTCAGAAACTGTGCATCTTCCGGCAAATATTCTTTGGCCTGTTCTTCGGAATAAACCTGTGCCGTCTTAAAAGCGATGCGATTAACTTTGTTTTCACGCGCAATTTCTATCAGACGATCAATTTCGTCTTGGTTATGTTTGAATACGATGAATTGAAGCTCGATCAGGGGTGTTTTCTTGCCCAATCGTGTCCGAGCCTTTGTTAACCTACCTAGAGTTTCAATAACCAGGTCAAAATTACCTCCAACACGATACTTGGCATACGTTTCAGAATTGGTACCATCCATGGAAAAAATAATTTGATCCAATCCGGATTTAACAACAGTTTCAGCCATCTCATCCGTCCGGATATAATGCCCGTTTGTTGAAGTCTGCGTCATAATACCTTTTTCCTTGGCATACTGCACAAATTCAAGAAAATTTTTATTAATGAACGGTTCGCCCTGGTTCCAAAATTGTATCTGGAAAACATAATCTCCAATATCATCCACAATACTTTTAAAATGTTTAAGATCCAGTTTTCCTCGAGGTCTATGCATATCACCATTTCCTGACGGACACATTGGACATTTCAGATTGCAAATATTGGTTGGTTCTACCATAATAATCGGGGGAAGCCCCCAGATGATCGGACGTTTAAGCCATTTAGACAAATACATGGACAAAATAACTTTACTATAATTGAAAACCCTTTTAGGGGTATATCGAACATTAACTATAAACGCACTACGAATAGCTGACCTAAGCGGAACAGCGTATAGGCCAAGCTGTTGTAACATACGTTTAAATCGATTGGATAACATTGTGATTATTCCTTTTTGTCAGCAACATTTTCCATTTTATCGGTCAAACCATCATCTTGTTTCACTTCCTCAATCAGCTCCTCAGAAGCTTTAGCCATCTTATTTCTTTCATATATTAACGCCCTTATTTTATGGAAAAATCCTTTGGCCTCACTCAGGTCCTTGCTTCTTTTATAAATGTAAAAAACGCCAATTACAGCCGGAACTATGGCATTCACTACAAATATAAACAAAGCAACCCCCACAGCAGCATAGGGCGGTATGCCGTATTTAGAAAGAAAAATAGCCGCAAAATTTTCTCTGACGCCCAGGCCCGATACTGAAATAGGAATTAACCCTGAGCCCCATATTAAAATAACAGCTAATGCAGTATGGAAGAATTTAATCTGGTGAATATCATTTAAGAGCAGATGATATTGAAGCATGAGGCTCATAAAAATGGCTAAGGAATAAAGCAATGTCATCAGAAAAATACGATGATGATTATTTTGCCTTTCGTGGAACCGGGACAAAAAAGACAAACGCATAAGATAAGGAAGTGCAAAATAAGCTAGTATGCCCAGGACTGCTAAGGTCCAAAACCACATAAGGTATCTAGGAAAAATAAGTGGCAGAGCAATCAGGACAAGTATTAGTTTTATATAAGTCTGAAAAAATTTTTCTATTCCGAACGCCATCACCTTTCCACTCTTTTTACCGGGTAACAAAAAGACTTTTGATATTTCTGCATGGCCGCCAGGAATCATCATACGAAAGGCAAATCCGGCGAAAAAGGAGGGAATTAAATCACCTGCATTATAATGAGAGGAATGTCTCTTAATCAGATATTTCCATCTGTAAAACTGTGTTCCCAAATTTATGACTGCAAAAATCAACATCAGAAGAATAACATCCAGACCCAGGTAAGTAAACGATTCTAGCATTTGTCCACGGTCTATCCGCGATAGAATATACAGTAATAAAAGAAATCCTATAAGATATTTAAATAAGAAAATTAATGGTTGTTTGATTCGGTCTTTCATCGGCAATATTCAGATAAGAAATTTAATTTTTAATCCTATTAAAACGAATGGGCAATTTAGCCAATCACGGTTTGAATGGCAAAGAAAAGCCGTATCTACTTTTTCCATTGATAAAGTTGCATTGAGCCTAAAAAGCTAAAAAATATTATATGGATTGGATAATAAACTTGCATGGGCAAAAAATATATTATCAAATGTGGCTTCCTGAACTTTATGGCTCCCAGCGTTAGAGAAATAAACTCTAAAACAAATTTTATAATAATAACGCTCACCCAAATACTGAAATATTTGAGAGTAAAAATTGGAAGTAAATGCATAAAAAGGAATACCAGCAAGGTCAAAACAGAAAATAACATGGATGTTAAGCTTTTATTTAATAATTTACTGTTTTTTCGGATTTGCTGATTAAAGATATCTTTGTATGTTGAAGGTGGTCGCGTCTTCACAAATGTTTTAGGATGTGCGCAATAATCAATATCTCCGGTTTTCGATCGGCGAAATCTCTCAGTCATATGCACATCATCACCACTTTTGTATCTTTTAATGGATTGAAAGCCACCAACTCTTTCATAATCTTCTTTTCGATAAGCCAGATTTCTGCCCACACTTGTAATAGGATAGCCCAATTTACAGGAAGCCGCGCCTACAATTGCTGAAAAAAGATTATCAAAATCAAGAATATTAGCCAATAATCCTTTTCCTTTTTGGATGGGAGAATGTCCCAATACCATTGTGGTATCTTTTTCGAAATAACAGCTCATAATACGCAGCCAATTTTTGGGTACAATACAATCTGCATCGGTCGTAAAAATCAATTCACCATTTGCTTGGTCAATCCCTGTTTTCAGAGCCAGTTTTTTACCACGCCAATCGCTTCCTTTATCCTGCAGAGATATTAATTTCCAATTATCATGTTTTTGCACATACTCATCGATTATCTCGGCTGTATTATCCCCTGAGGCGTCATTAACCAAAATTATTTCATACCGGTTAGTCGGGTAATCAAGTTGTTCTAACGACTCTAAATTTTTACTGATGCGCTCAGCTTCATTGCGTGCGGCAATCACTACTGAAATAAAAGGAAATTCTTTACATTGTTTTTTGCGCAAAAGACTTAAGCCCAAAATAACTAAAATGAGAATGATGAAATAAATTGAAATCACTATACAAAACACAATCAGCACAGGATCAGGCATCGGTTCCTCATAAATGACACTTCACGGGTTACAGCTCAAACACATCGCCCACATTCAGCAATTTGACTTTATCTTTGCAACATTGCAGCATACGATGAATGGCATAAAAACCTGTACAATGCATGGGTAATACATGGGCCGGATGGAGTTTTTCCAGGTTTCTGACGACTTTATCAATGCGCTCTTCCTGACTGTGCTGCAAATGCATACCACCGACAACCGCATAAAGGGTATGGTTATCGGTTACCCGCATGGCATGTTTAACCGTGTTAATCACCCCGGCATGGCCGCATCCCAATAATACAATGACTCCTCTTTTTGTATTCAGATACAATCCCATATCGTCGTGAATATCGTCGTGAATAAAACTTTCCAATACCCGCTGCTGGTATTTTTCATCAATAAACTCATACTCGGTATACCGCGGTATTTCACCTGATATCCAGACATCCGGATAAATTTCCACAGCATGGGTTTTATAGATAAAATGGGCCCCACGGCTTGCCAAATCATTTTTTTCCCAGGTTACACCGATGTCCAGCCTGCCGGCCGGATAAACAGCATATTTTTTATTAATAGCTGCCGGATGGCAATAAATTTGCGTATGTTCCCGCATATCCACCATTTGAGGTAATCCGCCGGTATGATCGTAATGGCCGTGACTGATAACAATTTTATCGACCGATACCAGATCAATTCCCATTTCCATGGCATTTTTCAGAAAAGCATCGGATTGACCGGTATCAAAAAGAAGATTACCATGATCGGTCTCCACCAGTATGGAAAGTCCCTGTTCACCAATTAAATTTGGATTATTGGCCCGATTTTCAGTGAGGATGGTTAATTTTACGTTTGATAGCATTGTAAAGCACCTCCTCAATTTGGGATTCTGTTTATTTATACATCATCATTTTAACC
>WJIP01000358.1 GCA_014730185.1 Caldithrix sp.
ACATAACCGCGATCGAATTGCATACCTTCAACAACTTCCAAATGGGTTTCGATCGATTTGGCTTCCTCAACCGTGATAACGCCATCTTTTCCGACTTTGTCCATCGCATCCGAGATCAGTTCACCAATATAAGAATCATTATTAGCCGAGATGGTACCAACCTGAGCAATTTCTTTTTTTCCGGAAACTTCACGAGACATGGTTCTCAAATTTTCAATAACATTTTTAACCGCTTCATCAATACCACGTTTAAGAGCAGTGGGATTAGCACCGGCTGTAACGTTTTTGAGACCTTGTGTATAGATAGCCTGAGCCAATATCGTTGCTGTGGTGGTACCGTCGCCTGCCACATCACTGGTTTTGGATGCCACTTCTTTAACCAGCTGGGCACCCATATTTTCGAACTCATCTTCAAGTTCAATCTCTTTGGCTACAGTTACTCCATCTTTGGTGATGGTTGGGGCGCCGAATTTTTTATCAATAACGACGTTACGTCCTTTTGGCCCAAGTGTAACTCTGACCGCTTGAGAAAGCGTATCAATACCACTTTTAAGGCTTTTTAACGCCTCTGAATCAAATTTAAGAATCTTAGCTGCCATTGAGTCCTCCATATTTTATTAGTAGGTTTAACTTATTAATATTCGATCCAATTAGATAACATCATTCTAAAATAGTTACAACAATTTATTTCAATTAAAATAATTCATATAACCTATTGAAATTTATGGCTTTTAATGATTAGCACTCTTAATTAGCGAGTGCTAATATATGAAGTTAAACTTATTTTTTCAAGATGTTGGGATGAGAAAATTATAAAAATTGTGTGGTATTAACTTGAAACCGGTAAATGTTTTTCATAGTATATAAATTGAAAAAATTACACTAAAGCCAAACTCCACGAAGACCGAACTCAATTATCAAACGAATCCTATGAAAAAAACTGTTTTATCCGTTTAGGTTTACACTTGGATTTAAACAGTACATATATTAATTTGTATTTACAAAAATAAACTAATAAGTGTTAAAAAAACCCCTCATCCGGTTCTAAACCAATCTAAAATGCGATAGAAAGGTTCGTAATGAAAGCACTGATAACAAGCGGTGGCAGGGGCACACGCCTTCGTCCTTTAACGCATACTCAAAACAAACACCTCATTCCCATAGCCAATAAACCAATATTGTATTATGCCATCGATTATTGTCGGGAAGCCGGTATCACTGAAATTGGTATCGTCTATAATGCAGATTCAGATGCTGTGCCCAAGGCTATTGGTGATGGTTCGGAAAGAGGGGTAAAAATCACATACATTCCCCAGGAAGCGCCACTGGGCTTGGGTCATGTAATTAAAGTATCTCAGGAATTTATTGGTAATGATTCTTTTGTCTTCTACTTGGGCGATAATATGGTTGTTGGAGGATTGAAGCGTTTTATTAAAGCCTTCGAGAAAGCGAACAGCAATTGTCACCTCACACTGGCAAAAGTCAAAGAGCCCCAACGATTCGGTGTTCCAGAAATTAAGGGTAAACGCATAACAAAGATTGAAGAAAAGCCGGAACGTCCCAAAAGCGATTTTGCCGTATCCGGAATTTATATATATGACACTAGTATTTTTGAGGCCGTAAATAATATCGACTTTTCTCATCGCGGTGAATTGGAAATTTCCGATGCCCATCAATATCTGCTGGACAAAGGATATAAATTAACTTATTCGGAAATAACCGGATGGTGGAAAGATACCGGCAAACCCTACGATTTGCTGGAGGCCAATCGCCTCATTCTTGATAATATTCATGCCGATATTAAAGGTAAAATTGACGATGACAGCCTTGTGACCGGCAATGTACAAATTGAAAAAGGTTCGCAAATTATAAACTCGGTTATACGCGGTCCGGTGGTAATCGGTAAAAATTCAATCATTGAAAATAGTTATATCGGTCCGTTTACTTCCATTAACGATAATTGTATTATTAAAAATAGTGAGGTTGAATTCAGCCTGCTTTTGAAAGAATGTAGAGTGATTGATGTACACATTCGGATTGAGCACAGCCTGTTGGGAAATGATGTGGAAATCATCAAATCACACGGCAAACCGTCAACCCATCATTTTTTCATTGGCGATCAGAGTCGGGTGGAACTCATCTAAAAGCTGCAAGTGTGGATTTGGGTTTTCGATTGATGAACTTTTAAACTCTGAGAAGAGCCCGTATTAAAATATCAAAAACATATTATTGAGGTGCCATATGGCCTATAACAACATTACTCTTGAACGCGATGATAACATCGCGATCGTAAGTATTAATCGCCCTAAAAAGATGAATGCCCTCAACCGGCAAACATTGCAGGATATTAACAACGTTTTTGAAGAAATAGCCAAGGATGATTCTATTGGTGGCATACTGCTAACAGGCACAGGTGAAAAAGCATTTGTCGCCGGAGCAGATATCAGCGAGATTCAGCCCTTAACTAAAAAAAGCGGCGAAGAGTTTGCTCGTTTCGGACAGCAAATTTTTGATCGTATTGAACAATTGCCTAAACCGGTTATCGCATTAATAAATGGATTTGCCCTGGGAGGCGGTTGTGAATTGGCCCTGGCCTGCCATCTGCGTATTGCTGCTGAAAATGCCTTAATGGGACAGCCGGAAATTAATCTGGGGTTGATTCCGGGTTACGGGGGCACACAGCGTCTGAGCCGTCTTATTGGTAAAGGCCGGGCGTTGGAATACCTTCTGACAGCCGGAACTATAACAACCGATCACGCTTTACAAATGGGCCTGGTCAATAAAGTTGTACCTGCCGATCAACTTTTGCATGAAGGCAAAGAGATGATGTCAAAAATTTTGCATAAAGCACCATTGGCCATTTCTGCCATTATCGCCTCAGTGAATGAAGGGCTGGATGACGTTCTCTCCGACGGTCTGAAAACGGAAGCACGCTATTTCGGACAAGTATGCAGCACTAAAGACATGAAAGAGGGTACTCAGGCTTTCTTGGAAAAACGTGAAGCTCACTTTACAGGTCAGTAGCTCCATGCAACCTGAAAATTCAGTAAAAACCCTAATCATCTCCACAGAACTAGGTTTTAAATCTAAACTACAAACCTTTTTTGCTGACAACCAAAATTCCTATGTTCTAGCAGATCATGCTGAAAAGCTGGATTCTGCCCTTGCCCATGATACATTTGGTCTCCTGATCGTTCTGGATATACAGCTAGCCAGTAATATGCAATCTGTATTTGACAATTATCCACGTGAAATTAACAACATGATAGTGATTGGTACGGATTTTAAAGGGGCCAATGGTGATCTTGACTTAGATTTTAAGTTACCTGATAACTTTTTTAAAAATCACAAACTGCTATACCCTTTTTTGAGCAGTATTATTAAATTAGCCAGCGACCAGGAAAGACAGAAAGAGCTTTCATCTCTATTATTACATGATTTAAGATCACCTATGCAGAGTATGATTTCATACATGGAACTGATTCACAATCAGGTTTTCGGGGAAATTAATACAGGACAAAAACAAATCTTAGCCAATGTTATTGCTCTGGGTGACAACATTACTCATTTGTTGGAATCTTTGGGCCTTACATTTCAGTTCGAACAAAATCAGCTCAAATTGAATAAACAAGAAACAGATTTAAATGACTTATTAACCCGAACCCTGAGAAATTTATGGATTCAGGCCGATAAAAAAGAGATAAAACTGATCCCTGAAATTCCATCTAAATTACCCCACCTCTTAATCGATCCCTCTGCTATTGAACGGGTTTTAATGAATCTGATAACCAATGCTATTCAGCACAGTCCGCAGAAAAGTACGGTCCAATTAATCGTTAAACCCCTGAAAAGCAAAAATAAACACCAGTTCATCCAGTTTAGAATTATCGATTTTGGAGACGGCATACCCTCGGAAAGCATTAACAAGGTTTTTGACCGGTATTTCCGGTTGTCCGATGCAAGTCGATTACAAAAGGGCCAGGGCTTGGGATTATACATCAGCAAATTAATTGTAAAGGCTCACGACGGAAAAATAGGCGTTTATAATAATCGTCAGGGAGGATCAACGTTTTATTTTGATCTACCAATGTAACTTTTGCCAATTTTTTTGACACAAACTATTTTGTTATTAGAGGATAAAAATTATGAAACGGTTGTTTGTATTTTTGATTTTACCATTAACTTTAATTGCTCAGAAAACCGTACCATTCGATCAATATTTTCTTGATCGTACATTACGCATTGATTATTACCATATTGGAGATAAAATTAATGAATGGGTAACACTGGATAAATTATACAAGGAAGGACCATGGGCGGGTTCAACAACTAATTTAATCGATACATTTAACAATGGAAAATATTACATTAAGATTTATGATGAGCAATCCGAAAAATTGATATATTCACGTGGTTTTAACAGTTATTTCGGAGAATACCAAACAACGGCTGCCGCAAAAAATGGAATCAAGCAAACGTTTCATGAAAGCGCTCTTATACCCTACCCTATAAATTCCATAACTTTTACACTTTCTGCCCGGAACCAGGATAATAAACTTAGCCGCATATTCAGCACTAAAATTGATCCCTCCGATTCCACCCTGATTACCAAGCATAGCAGGCTTTCTCAGGTTGATACAATTCGCATTCTGCACAACCGTCCAGCTCATAATGCAGTTGATCTGGCTTTGCTGGCTGAGGGGTATACCAGTAACGAATATGACAAATCAGTAGCGGACTTCAAACATTTTGCAAAGGTCCTTTTTAAACATAAACCTTTCGCCGGTAATCGCCAAAAATTCAATATTTATGGTGTTTTTTATCCTTCGGATGAAAGTGGTTGTGACGAACCTACACACGATACTTACAAGAATACCGCTTTGAATACTACATTTAATTCCATGGGTTCACCCAGATATCTTTTGACCGAGGATAATAAAGCACTACACGATATTGGCCGGCATGTACCGTATGATCAGTTGCTGATTATGGTGAATCAGCAGCGGTACGGTGGCGGCGGGATTTACAATTTCTATTTAACGTTCACCAGCAATAATGAGTGGCGTGATTATGTATTTATTCATGAATTCGGACATGCATTTGCCGGACTGGCTGATGAGTATTATTCTTCTTCAACCGCTTACGATGCATTTTATAGCACTCAAATGGAACCTGTCGAGCCGAATATAACAGCTTTACTCGATCCCAATGTATTAAAATGGAGGCATCTGGTTAATGAAAATACGCCAATACCCACTCCATGGTCCAAGCAACTTTACGATTCGTTGAATAATTCTTATCAAAAAAACCGCAGAGAATACAATAACCGTATAGCTCTTATGGAACGACAAAGAGCTCCCCAGGAAGAAATCGACCGATTGAAAAAGGAAGCCCATAAGGTTAACCAACGGGTCCAAAGCCGACTGGATTCCATCATCAATAATAGTACCTATAGTCATGATATTGGGGCATTTGAGGGTGCCGGATATGTGTCAGAGGGATTATATCGTCCGATGATGGATTGCATTATGTTCAGTAAAGGGCGTAAACCGTTTTGTCGTGTTTGCGAGGCAGCTATAAATGATATCATCGACTTTTACACCGGTCAGTAATTCTATTAAATGAATATATTATTCAGGGTAAACTTCTAAGGACTAACTGAACTATACTTTTAAATTTTGATCCATTAGCTGATTATTCAGTGTCCGGTTGTTGAATACCGGTAGCACTTTTTAGCCACATAACCTGAAATGGTTTAAAATTAAGCTGGAGTTGCTGGCCGGTTGCGGAAATTGTGGTATCACTAATTAATTCAGTAACTTGATCAAATTTCTTTAAATCTTTATTCAGATGAAATGCAGTAGATTGCGGCCGCCCCGCAACATTAGTGATAGCCAGAATAGCGGATTGATCATCCCGGGCGGTTCGCAAAACGGCAAAAAAGGACTTACCCAGGTTTAATATCTTCTGGGACGCATTAGGATGGAATGCCGGTTGCTGAATACGTTTCCGGATAAGTTTTACGAGGCGTGTGGTTACCTGATGAGTCGATGTTTGTGGAGATTCCAGTGCCTGTACCAAATCGTTTTCATTGATGGTTTTACGATTGATGCTCCGGGTTTGCCGTTCTTCAATAACCAATTCCGCGTCATTTCTGGAACCGAGTAAACCATGAAAATATACACCGGGTACCCCTCGCAAGACTAAAGCAATGGACCGGGAGGCAATATATCGATCCACCTGTAATTCCAAGGATTCATCTGCATCCAGATTATTTATGGCACTAAACCAGGTAATATTAAACTCATAGGGACTTTCTGTGCCATCTCCATTATCTTTATAGGAAATATACCCCCCGTGTTCAATGACCTTCAGCCCCATCCAATCGATTTGAGATGAGTCCAGAATATCTTTAGCAGCCATTACACCGACACCATCATGTGAATCCAGAAAATTGAAATACGTTGCCTGATCCGAGATTTTTTTTAAATCGGATGCCCATTCGGATAATTTGTGGCTGTCTTCGGTGAGAAACGTGTATAATACAAGAGGTGGTAAGGCAAAGTTATATACCATTTGTGCTTCATTATAACCGTTTCCAAAATACTTAATATTATCTCTGTGAGGAACATTGGTCTCGGTAATAAGCACTACATGGGGTGCAACAATATCGAGTATGTTTCTGAACAGTTTAATGGTTTCGTGGGTTTCATCAAGATGAGCGCAGGTTGTTCCCAGTTCTTCCCAAAGATAGGTAACCGCATCCAGCCGAATCAAATCGGCTCCCTTGCGTATGTAAGCTAATAAAATATCCACCATTTTAAGTAAAACTTTAGGATTGTTATAGTTAAGGTCGATCTGATCGGAACTGAATGTGGTCCAAACCAGGCGAACACCGTTTAATGTCGGAAAGCTGCTGAGAATATCACTGGTTCTGGGACGAACAATAACTTTAAGGTGGTCTGGTGAAATTTGTTCTTTCGTGGAAAAAACGGTAAAAAAATCTGTAAATTCAGGATTCTGATTGAGAAATTCCTGAAACCATCGACTTTTGGATGAAACATGATTGAATACACCATCAAACATTAACTTGAAGTTTCGTTTAAGATCCAGGATATCTTCCCAGCTACCCAGCTTTGGATCCACCTCTTCAAAATCCATAACCGAAAATCCTCGATCCGATGAATAGGGAAAAAACGGAAGAATATGGATAGTATTGAATACATTATGCAGATAACGCTCTCCCAAGCGTGCTATGGTTTTCAGTGGTTGCTCATGTTGGTTAATAATAAGATCACCATACGTAATCAGTATGACATCTCGTTCGGTTAAGCGGTTATTTTTGCTTAGCTTGGCTTCCCGATCAATCATTTGAGGTGTTTTATGGGCATAATAAACTTTGAGCAACCTTTCAAGCTCGGGATAGGCCTGATTCGCTCTTTTTGAACCGTACAATGTGGTCAGTCTCTTCCGGAGCAGTTCTTTTCCTTCGGCAGGAATGTTTAATAACGGCCTTTCATAGTCCGGTTCTAAATAATGATCAAATGAAGATGTTTTATTGAAACCTTCGGAGGGTCCTGAAGTCATTGTTATTTTTCGAATCCTTCAATAGCTTCTTCTACACTATCCAGTATTTCAATAACTTTATTAAGGTGGGTAACCTCTAACAAATCAACCACGTAACGCTGAGGTGCTGCCAGTTTGATGTCCCCGTTGTTGGACCGTGTTATGGATATTTTGGATACGATAGCCCCTAAACCACTCGAATCGATAAATTCAGTTTCTTCCAGGTTTATAATGATATTATACTTTTCCCGATCAACATATTCTTTCATAATCGACTTAAGGTCATCGGAAATGTCCGATGTCAGACGTTTAGGTGCATCAATAACGATGATGTCTTTGTCTGTGATAGTATGGATATTGAATTGCATAATATTAGCTCCAAAGCACTTAATTTTTTATAGTTATTGAGTATCGTAACAATGCTCTAAAACTTTACTGACATTTTTATCAACCTTTATCGTTTGTACACAAAACTCAGTGTCGAGCCAAAATCAAAGTAAAATCATCCTCGAAACTGGTATTACCAACGTGTTCGTATATGGCCTTGATGATTTTTTTCTGAATCTTATCTGATTTGGCTGTCCGGTTATCCTTTAATATACCGATTAATTTATCCTCGCCAAATTCCTCTTCCTTGCTATTCATGGCTTCTATCAGTCCATCGGTATATAAAATTAACAAACTGTTATCCGGAATATTGATGGTTTCCTGCTCATAGGTCCAATTAAGACATCCGATAAAAATGCCTCCCTTTTTTAATCGGGTTACATTTTGCTGATGGTCTATAAGGAGAGGCGGATTATGACCGGCATTGATGTAGGTAAGTGTTTTATCCTTTACATTGTAAAGGGCAATGAAAAATGTGATGTAACGATCGTCGGTGGTATTTAGCATAATACGAGTATTTAATCGTTCCACAATTACTTTTAAGTTGGTTGAATGTTCCAGATATGTTTTGAGCATTGCGCTCATATTGGACACCAGCATGGCGCCGGGGATGCCCTTTCCGGCAACATCGGCAACAATAAACACATATTGATTGTCATTGATTTTGATAACATCATAATAATCGCCACTCACGGATTTACATGGAATATATGTGGCGGCTATATCCATATCGGGAATGTTTGTCAACTGATCCGGAATGAGCAGCCGCTGAATTTCGGCAGCTACCTGCAATTCTTTGTCGATGCGTTCTTTTTCTATAGCGGTTTGTAATAACTGCGTGTTCTCAATAGCCAGGGCTGCCTGTGAAGCAAAGGTAGTAAGTAACTCCTGATCATTTTCATTAAATGGACGTCCATCCAAACGGTTCAGGAGGGTGACCACTCCGTAAATGCGGGATTTATAAATCATGGGAACACACAGATAGCTCTTGGTCTTGAATCCTGTTTTTTGATCAAATGAAGGATCAAAACGCTGATCAGCATAGGCATCGGGGATTAAAATGGGCTTACCGTGGTCTGCCACCCACCCGGATATACCCTGCCCTACTTTCAATCTGAAGGGTTTGATTTTTTGGGAAGCCGCCGGACCAAATACAACTTTGAATTCCAGTTCATTCGTTTCTTCAATTTTTAACATAAGTGAAGCAGCTTCAGCCTTTAGAAGATCCATGGCTCTTTGCAGAATATAACTTAAAATGGAATCGATATTTTCTTTGGAATCGATCACCCTTGAGATTTCGTGCAGGGCTCCCATCTCGGCAATCATATTACTGCTGCTTTCTTTATAGCGATCGATTTCCTCTTTGATTGCCCAGTTTTCCACAACCGTTAGTATATGGCGATTGATCGCATTCAATAAATCATGGCCCACCTCCACCGGCCAGTTGCCGCCATATTTTACGCCCGGAAAAAGTTGAAAAGAGCCGCTCCTAGTGGAATGCAGCAGGCTATCCAGTTGAAATTGATTTATTATTTGGTGGCGAATGTCATCGTCAATTTTCTCATCCGAAACAAAAGTCTGTTCTGTGTTAAAATCGGTTTGCAAAACATTTTGATTGTAAGACTTAAGAACTTTCAGCGTATCATCGTCATCCGAGGAGTAAAAAATATACAATTCCGCTACCATTCCATAAGTTTTGTATTGATCTATTAAATCTTGCAAATCCTTAATCAGTCGATCGTTCATATAAGTTCTTCTTTATAGGTTAGACATGTACTTTTTTGTAAAATACAATAAAAATGAGACCGAACCAAGACGGCCAATCATCAAGGCTATTGCAGCAGCCACCACACCAATCATGTAAAATCCATGAATAAAGAGAGTCAAGCTAAGGAAAATACCAGCCAATTCAATTCCGGTTGCCATGGTCACAGGGCCTGTTTTTTGCACATAAACCATAATGGCCCGTTCAAAAGCCAGAATTATGGAAAAAGCAGGTATTAACATGAGAATAACCACTGGCAGGTGAGCGAAATCGGTTAACTCCAGACTTAAACCGCTAATATGATGAAACCAAACTTTAAACAGGGGAGAAAAGGTTATTAAAGCGATTACAACGGTCACATACAAAATCATTAAAGCGGCGAATTTTTGCAATTTTTTAAAACTATCTCGTCGGTCACTTAAAAACGCAATCGCCACTTCCTGGTAAGACAAACCGATACTACGAAATATAAATAGAAATGAGTTAACCACAGGAAAAACGGCCAGAGAATCAACCGCCATACGTCCCTGCCCCAGGAAAAAAGTAACCAATGGCGGCGTGGTAAGACCCAGAAGTGAAGTTAAGGCCAATGGATAATAAAAATTAAAAATTTTTCCATAGCTGAGCATGTCTTTTTTCGCTTCTTCTTCATTCATCAATTCTTTTACCGTGTTGTTAGCCATAAAGCGACTTATCAGGCCTTCGGCAGTAACCCCTGCCGATAAAGCAGCAGCGCCAACCCAGGCCCCGTTAATATGAAAAAACACATAAAAAATCAGGGCGGTCAATGCCATACTGCCGAGTCGAATTACCGTTCCATAAGCTACTAATCGGGTTTTGTTATGTCTTATCAATAATCCCTGATAAAAGCGGCGATAGCCAATTGCTCCCGGCCAAGGAATCAATAGAATTAACGCACCGTGTGTTAAACGTACCACTTCATGCGGTAATTCCATTATGGTAACGGTAATAAAATAAAATACATCCGGAATGATAGCTATTAAGATGACGACTGTTAACAATCCATTTAATACGAAGGTAAATCTTCTTAATTTCAAATAGGATTGTTTGTTTTTAACCAGTGCCGTGGATGCGCTGAGCATCATAATAACGGGAGCTTCAATGATTAATCCGAAAGAAAAAGCTACACCATAGGCTGCCAGATTATATTTGGGGTCGGCCAGGCGGGCAATTATAGCCGCCAGAAAAGGTCCTTCTGCCGACATCATCAACCACGTGGCGGCTAAAGGTACCCAGAATACAAAAATCCGTTTAAGTGTTATCTCTCTCATAAGATTCGGAATATTAGTAATTTATACAATTGCAGGCAAATCAATGATTGACAGGATAAATTATGGAAAATGGGTTAAGCGGCTGGTTGCAAAGTGGTGATTATTTCGTGGGTATAGGTATGGTTTATAAAAAATCATGAATCACCCGAAGGTGATTCATGATGGATCCACCGTTTTATTCGATGTCAAATTTTATACCCTGGGCTAAAGGTAGTTCCGTACCGTAGTTGATGGTGTTAGTTTGCCTGCGCATATAGGCTTTCCACGCATCTGATCCGGATTCACGTCCTCCGCCCGTATCTTTTTCACCGCCAAATGCACCGCCGATCTCAGCGCCGGAAGTACCAATATTTACATTGGCAATACCGCAATCCGATCCTCTTTGTGAGAGGAAGGTTTGGGCTTCACGTAAATTGGTGGTGAAAATAGCTGAAGACAATCCCTGTTCCACACCATTGTGCAGTTCAATCGCTTCATCGATATCCTTACGGTACTTGATGAGATATAGAATTGGGGCAAAAGTTTCTTCCTGTACGATGTCGTAATGGTTTTCAGCTTCAGCGATTACCGGTGTGACATAGCATTCGGACTCGTATCCTTTGCCACTTAAGACTTCGCCGCCGGTTAAAATGTTGCCACCTTCGGATTTGATGCGTTCGAGGGCATCCAGATAAGCTTGAACGGCATCTTTATCGATGAGCGGCCCCATATGATTATTTTCATCCAGGGGATCACCTATTTTAATACCTTTGTAGGCATTAACCAGGGCGTCTCGCACTTTATCATAGATGGATTCATGAATGATAAGGCGACGCGTCGTTGTACAACGCTGTCCGGCGGTACCCACTGATCCGAACACGATGGCCGGAATGGCCATTTTTAAGTCGGTGTCCGGGGTCATGATGATGGCATTATTACCCCCTAATTCCATTATATACTTGCCCAGACGTCCGGCGATTTTCTGAGCGGCGTGTTTACCAACCCGGGTCGAACCGGTTAATGATACCAGTTTAATGCGCTTGTCGGCTAATATTTTTTCCCCAATCGTTGAGCCGCGACCGACCACGAGGTTGAACACACCCTCTGGTATATTATTCGCTTTAAGCACTTTGGCTACGATATTCTGACAGGCAATGGCCGTCAAAGGTACTTTGGAAGCCGGTTTCCAGATAACCACATCGCCGGCAACCGCTGCAATCATTGTGTTCCAGGCCCATACGGCTACCGGAAAATTGAAAGCGGATATTACAACAATAGGTCCCAGGGGATGATATTGATCGAACATGCGATGATTGGGTCTTTCCGACTGCATAGTAAATCCATAAAGCTGCCGGGATTGACCTACAGCAAAATCAGCGATGTCAATCATTTCCTGAACTTCGCCCCAGCCTTCCTGAAGCGATTTGCCCATTTCATATGAAACCAGGGCACCCAGATCCTCCTTATGGGCGCGCAGTTCCAAGCCGATTTGCCTTACAATTTCGCCTCGTTGGGGAGCGGGTACATCCCGCCAGTAGCGAAATGCTTCCTCCGCTTTTTGCACAACGCCTTCGTAATCCTCCTCGGAGGCCTGATAGACCGAGGCAATGCGTTTATCATCCACAGGGGAATGAATATCCAATGCTCCCTCACCCGTGGTGCTGCCCCATTCCAAACCGGTGCAGGAACCAAAATTTTTCTCTTTTATACCTAAATTTTTTAAAACCTTTTGAATATCAACCATAGATGCACCTCATTATTTATTTGAGTTATCGAATCAAATTGTGTTTGACTGTGAAAATTAAAAAACATAATTCAAAAGAACAAGATAATTTTTGTTTATAGATTGGCTTTATTTGGCAAAAAGTTAAGGGATATGTATATTTTTGTGTTTGAAGGCTGGATTGCATATTACAGTCAACAGCCGGCCATTAGCTGCTGGCGGGCTGAGCAGAAAATCCCAATAGTTGATCAACCTTTGATTTAAGAACATCAACGTCGAAAGGCTTGGCAATCATATCATCCGCATGCTGCGCCAGGGATTTCTCAATTTCACGGTCTAGTGATAAATAAACATACATAACGACTATTTTCAGGCGAGGATGATTAATTTTCAGATCCTTCAATAATTTAATCGATTCATGTGTGGCAAAATCGGCATCCAACAACACAAGATCGATCTGATAAAGGATAATTGAATAATCCAGGAATTCCAATCCCTGCCGGCTCATTACAGAATAATTGTCCTCCAGGTAAAGTCTTACATTACGACAGAAATCTTCATCCGGATCGACAACCATAATATTTTTGCGGTCTAAAGGCTTTTCATTTACCATATTGAAACTGATTTGCAAAAGCAATGCCATTTATCTGGTAATAAAAAAATCTGCGGACCGATAAAACCGTTGCGCTCAATTTATAAATTGCGAAATTAATAACAAATTGATATTTAATGGTTTATCAATAAAATATTATTGGATTGCACTCTTGAAG